>JAFDFO010000225.1 GCA_019309815.1 Deltaproteobacteria bacterium | reverse complement strand
TCATTGTTATAGATATGGTTCCCGTCCCCTGCCCCGCTTCCGCCAATTTGCACAATAACGTCAGGTGGGTCGTTCCAGAGGGTGGGGTTGTAACCCTTTATTTCTATCCCGCCAGAGCCATTGTTGTACACGTTGTTTCCCTTGATAATTATGGGGCTGCCAGTCCCTCCCAACTCAAATGTAGTGCTGTAGTGAGGCTCTATCCCTTCCGTAGTGTTGTCATAGATATTGTTATTGGAAATTGTGGGAGACACGTGTCCCCTCAACTTAATGCCGGTGCCGGTGTTGCCGTGAATATTACAGTTTTGGATAGTCGTGTTAGTAATCTCGTAGTCACTTGCCGGGTCGGAGTCGTAAGGGACCTTCGTGTGCACGTAGACAATGCCCGTTGAATTGCTCGTCTCTATGTCGAATCCGTCAAGGACACAACCAGTGAGGTCAGCAGCAGAGGCGTCGAACTGTACTTGCCCGGCAATAAACGTTGTACTCCGGCCATATCGACTCTGCAGTGTCAAGTTGTTCTTGTTGATCGTGACGGCTTCGGTGTAGGTTCCGTCATCCACCAGCACGGTTTCCCCGGCTGACGCTGCATTGATTGCGTCCTGAATGTTGTGTGCGGCCGTTGTCCAGTCTTCGTAGGGCGGTGAATTGGTGCCTGACGGCGAAGCAAAGTGGTCTCCAATCGGTTCAGATCCGGTAGTGAAATCCCAAACAGGTCCCGCGGCACTATTACCGCAGTCGTTCTTGGCCACAATCTTCCAGAAATACTGCGTATCGTATGACAGAGAAGACGGAGTGTAAGTGCTGACCGCGATGTCCGAAGCAACCTTTGTGGTCGGGGGGGAGAATGTGTTCAGATACACGTCATAGGTGTCGGCATAGGCTGCGTCATCCCAGTCGAGGTCCGTTTCTATGGACACGCCGGCTTGGGCATCACCAGGATCCGGACCGCTTGGTGTGCCAGGGGTAGGGCACTCAGTAGTAAAACTCCAGTCCGGCCCGTCTGTGGTCGCACATCTGTTCTTTGCTACTATCTTCCAGTAGTACGTGGTGTCTCCATCAAGGGTTGGCAGTGAATAGTCGCTCGTTGCCGTATTGCCGTCCAGTGAAGGAGGATACGTGGTACCGAAATAGACATCGTAAGACTCCGCATCAGCGGAATCATCCCAGTTCAGGTCACTGTCTAAAAGCACATTGGTTGCACCATTCAAAGGTGTTGGATTGGCCGGTATGCCCGGGTCAGACACATTTTCAGTGACAAAATCCCAAACCGGTCCATCCGTGCTGTTGCAGGCATTTTTCGCAACAACCTTCCAGTAGTAATGCGTGTTACAGAGAAGGCGATCTAGTGTCAGGTCGCTGCTGGTTATATCCGAAGCAACCTGTGTGGTCGGGGCGGGGTTTGTGTCAAGATACACATCATAAGCCGTAGCATTAACAGAATCATCCCAGTTCAGGTCTGCGTCTATGGATGTGCCCGTGTCGTCATCCGGAGGGCTAGGGTTGCTGGGTATCGCCGGAATGGGGCAAGCCTCGGTCGTGAAATCCCAAACCGGTCCTTCGGTACTGTTGCCACAGTCGTTCTTTGCCACGATCTTCCAGTAATAGTGCGTATCGTAGTCAAGGTCCGGATCGTAGTCGCTGGAGGAGGATTCCCCCACCTTTGTAGTCGGCGTGGGATTTGTGTCCAGATAGACTTCATAGGTATCCGTGTCAGTGCAGTCTGCCCAATCCAGGAAAGCACTGACCAATACGCCTGTAGCACCAATACCAGGACTCGGCGTGGCTGGCGTGCCCGGCGTGGGGCAGGGCTCGGTCGTAAAATCCCAAACCGGTCCTTCGGTACTGTTGCCGCAGTCGTTCTTTGCCACGATCTTCCAGTAATAGTGCGTATCGTAGTCAAGGTCCGGATCGTAGTCGCTGGAGGAGGATTCCCCCACCTTTGTAGTTGGCGTGGGATTTGTGTCCAGATAGACTTCATAGGTGTCCGTGTCAGTGCAGTCTGCCCAGTCCAGGGTAGCACTGAGCAACACCCCTGTGGCACCAATACCAGGACTCGGCGTGCCAGGCGTGCCAGGCGTGGGGCAGGAGACGTCGGGAAGAGGCCAATTGATATCATCCCAGGCAACCAAATCGGAATGAAGCGTGGCCTGACCAGCCGTTCCCTGGTAACCAAGCACCCCTGCGAGGAGCGTTTTGGGTGTTCGGATAGGAGCTAACAAAGCCCCACTCTGCTTGGTTAGGCCATTGATTCTGATTTCCCACTGCAGGTTGGTAATGTCGTATTTGTATTCTACCTCATACCAAGTGTCTGGGGAGATAACGTACAACCCTGAGTAATTAAGAACGCCGCTGGACCAATACGATAACCTCAGCGCAAGTTGTCCTCCTGACTGACCTATCTCCACAGCAGCCGCTCGGAGCAGGCTGGCGTCATAAAGCCCAAGTGTAACTAACAATTGTCCGTCATTGAGCCCTTCTTCATCAACATAGATAAAACCCTGCACATAAGAAATATTCTGGTCTGTCTTCGTCAGATATGGATAGGCATCATTGCTCGTTGCGTTTAAGACCGTTGTCTTGAGACACTCACTGCCCATATCGACGGGGGGTGTCCCGGGGATAGGTGTGGTATTTTCGTCGAGGGTGCAGCCAGCATCTACTACTTCTGTCCAGCCTGCTTCGTCATATCCGTATGCGCCTGTGGCTTCAAAACTCTCGTAGGCAATTCCACTGGGAATTTCAGTGTTCACCACTATCCAAACATGAGCCATGATCATGTTGTTCGTTGAAGCGGCGTCCCTGACATAGTAATTGTTGCCGCTCGTGGGGCTGATCTCTGCCGTTCTTACTATGGTTCTGGTGGCGGAATTGAAATTTATGCCACTTCCCGGCACATCTGAACCACCTGTTCCGCTGACACTCGCACCGTGGTCTCGCAAGAACAGTCTGTCCCCATTATCCGCGCAATACCCTGAAGACTCAAGATAGACTGACGGGTTGGTAAACAAACTTGTGTCCAAAAGGGTCCTTTGCTCAACAATATCCTCTGCCGCCACATTTGAGTTCTTTCGAGCAACCCGGTATAACACCTCAGCCTTGGATAGATTCGTTAGTGTCACATAAAGGCTGGCACGGCCCAGGTGCGCCTTTATGCCGGAATTGCTCGATCTTATCTTGAGTTCAAACTTGCTGCCATCCGTGAAATTAGCGGCTGCATTGCTAAATGAACCATCAACTAGTGCGATGGTGCTTCCATACAGCGAGACTTGTGCTCCAGTAACTTGGAGGCCGGTATCAGCATTGAACAGACCCGCATAAGTGGTAGTAGTAGCACCGTCATTGTCCAAGACTGCCTCAAGGGTCCACGGCGTACCGCCACTTAGGTCCGCATACTTGCTTGCGTCTTTAAGCCAGAGGGAATACTTGGTATCATCCCCTTGCGTATAGACGCTCGACGTAGTCGTATCCGCCCTGCCTGAACCTGTAGCAAACAAATTGTGGCTTTTCTGTACCAAAGGTATCTGAATCCTCGTCTTGGTAGCATTTGTCTGTTGAACAATAACCCTGGCCGCCGTGACAACAAGTTGATTATCAACAGTTGTTTGGGTCAATCTAACAAGGCAATTATTCTTCCCCGCAAGTGGGGCGATTGAGAAGGGAACACGAAACCGTGTATAATTGGAGGTGCCGGCGGGAACCGTTATTGTGGCGTGGTTCGTAGCAGTGTTAGTTGTGCGTCTAAAATAGACGGCTTTCGCTGCCGAATCCGTGTTCTTGGCCACGATCTCAAAATAATAGGTAGCCCCGTCGTAGTCGTTCGCATCCAGAAACATCCGAGACCGGTTGAAATTGGTGGTGCTTGCTCCATCCGGT
>JAFDFO010000224.1 GCA_019309815.1 Deltaproteobacteria bacterium | reverse complement strand
CCTGGTTGGCGTAAAAGAGCCGATTGACTGGTTTGATTGGGACGGGGACCTGGACGACGAAGAATTGACGATTTACCACAATGGGTGCATGTCAGCCCAAACGGTTCCCATAGCCAACCTCCTGGACGTAAGCGATTACACGGTTTTTGAAGGTGGTTATGTTGACGTAGACGGCGACCTTACTTTCAACCCTGGCATTGGCACTGACATGACCTTTGTAGAACTGGTTACGGATATGAAACAGATACCCGCGGACCCGGATGTCCCGAAGCACTATGACGGGTTTATTCTGGATATGTATGCGCCCGGCGGCGGGGCCTCCAGCGAGCGCTGCGTGAGCAAGCCGACTATCCTTGGCGGGATTACCACCTTTACAACCTTTCTGCCTGATGACAGCTCATGCTCCTTCACCGGGGAGAGCTTCCTCTACGCCCTATTCTACAAGACCGGCACGTCCTATTCCGAGCCGATCATCGGATACGGTGCTAATGTAATGAGCGCGGATGGTCAAAACCGCCAGGAGACGGCAAGAAGGAAGTCCCTTGGCAATGGCGTTGCCGCAACCCCGAGCCTGCACGTGGGCGAGCAGGAAGGTGTCAAGGCCTTTGTTCAGTCCAGTACTGGGGAGATTGAAATCATAAGTGAGATCAATTTACCTGAGGCATTCAGGAGCAAGCCGCTTTTCTGGCTTCAAACGGATAACTGATCGTTCGAACAGACGACAGTTCGTTTTGAAACCTCTTCCGGCGGGGCCTCTTGGTCCCGCTTTTTTCTTTCCTACAGGGTCGTCGTGTGCTAGTGTCGTATCTCACAAATTACTTAGGTAATTCCATGGTTGTCCCTTTCCGTGAAGACGAAGTCATAAATCCGAAATTCGAATATCTAAATCCGAAACAATATCGAATGACCGAAATGCAAATGACCAAAACGTGTTTAGAACATTGGAACATTGCGGCATGCGCCTTGAGAACATTACGGATTTTGGTGATTGTTTCGAATTTGCGGCTGTCGCCTTGAGAACAGTACGAATTTCGTGCTTCGAGTTTCGCATGTTGACAACCCAAGACGAATGACAAATGCAGATTACTTCTTTAAGCTACATTAGAAGCAATACTAGATAATGGCACAACATGTCTTCCCTCTCTGACGAGAAAATTCTGAAAATTCTGTCCCGCGAAGGCCTTCTAACGGACAAACAGTCAAAGTCCATTGTCAAGAAGGCCCCTGAACAGAGGCGCAAGCTCACACAGATTGAAAAGGTAAAAGGGAGCGGCGTGCCGGGACAGGACATAGAACACCCGGTAACCATGGTTGACGTGGTTGCGTCTCTGCAGATTTCCTTGTCAGGGAAGGAGACAGGGGCCCTTGACGAGGAACGGATTGTAAAGGCCCTGACCAAGCACCTGAAAGTTCCCTACAAGAAGATAGATCCTCTTCAACTCGATCTGGATGTGGTTACCAAGACCATCCCCCGCCTTTTTGCACTAAAGCACCTTGTGGTCCCGGTCGGCGTTACCGATGGCAAGCTCGAAGTTGTCATGTACGATCCCACGGATGCGGGTCTGCTGGAAGACTTGCAGCGCGTCACAACCCTGGAAGTTACTCCAGCCATGGGAACCAAGACCGATATCCTGAAGATCATCCGCGAGTTCTTTGGATTCCAGTCCTCCATTGTAGCTGCAGAGACCCAGTTGGCGCAGCCATCCGTGGATTTGGGAAACCTCGAGCAATATACGCGGCTGAAATCGATAGATGAGATCCAATCCACGGATACCCACATCAAGAATGCGGTTGAATATCTCTTTCACTACGCCCTTGAGCAGCGCGCCAGCGACATTCATATTGAGCCAAAGCGAGACCAGGTTCTCATACGTTTCAGAATAGACGGTGTGCTTCACATCATTTACAAGCTGCCCAAAGCGGTCCATCCGGCCATGACCTCCCGGATCAAGACCTTATCAAGGCTGGACATTGCCGAAAAACGCCGCCCCCAGGACGGCAGGATGAAGTTGTCCTATCAACACGAGGATGCGGAGATACGGGTTTCAACCATACCCGTGGCGTTTGGCGAGAAAGTGGTGATGAGGATCTTAGACCCGACCATCCTGTTTCAGGATCTCGAAGACCTTGGTTTTTCAGCGGGGAATCTGATCGAGTATCACAAGTTCCTGCAGAAGCCCAACGGTATCATCCTCGTTACAGGCCCTACAGGAAGCGGCAAGTCCACGACACTCTATTCCTCGATGGGACATCTTGCCAGCTCCGAGAAGAACATCACAACCGTAGAAGATCCCATTGAAATGATCCGAGAAGACTTCAACCAGATCGCGGTCCAGCCTCTCATCGGCATTGACTTCGGCTCGATTTTGAGAAATATCCTCAGGCAGGATCCGGATATCATCATGATCGGCGAGATACGGGACCACGAGACCGCGGAAAATGCGGTTCAGGCGGCGCTCACCGGTCACCTGGTCTTGAGCACACTACATACCAATGATGCACCGTCCACCGTCACACGCCTGATCAATCTGGGCGTCAAGCCGTTCCTGGCTGCGGAGTCCCTGATTGGGGTGTTGGCCCAGCGACTGTTGCGTAAGATTTGCCCTTATTGTTCCACCACCCTGGAAGTAGATGCCACGGTGCTCAAGTCCCTCGGTGCTGATGAGGTGGGCGAAGGATCTGTCAAGCTCAAGCAAGGAAAGGGTTGCCTCAAGTGCAGGGGAACCGGGTTCCTCGGGCGTACGGGTGTCTTTGAGGTGATGGGAATAGACGAGGACATGAAGGGGGTTATTACCGAATCTAAGGAGCTGGATATCATCACCGTGAAGAAAAAGGCCCTCGAGTCGGGCATGATTCCGCTGCGAACAAACGCTATTGACAAGATGCTCAAAGGCATAACCACCTTCCAGGAAGTGGCCCGGGTGACTGAAAAACAGTGAAATGTTTGTAAACAAGATTATTCTTGTTATACTCTTATGGTATGTTGGCGCGCCCGCGTGAGGAGCAGGGCCGCACAATACTTACGTGATCAAATAGGAGGGAAATCGTCATGAGGCTTAGAAGCTGGGTCGTGGTTCTCATGTTGGCATGGTTGCATGCGCCCGCATCAGCAGAGCCTTATAGGAACGCGGACGGAGAAGGGGAGGTCCGCTATGCGGACAGCCCTGGCCAACTTTTTGCGGAGTGGCAGGTCGGTGTATATGAAAAAGCCGAACCTGAGGAGGGTGTGACATCAAAGAAAAAGACAGAAGGAGAGGGGGCTGATATCGGAAGCCCTAATGGGGTTCAGAAAGAGATTGCTGCGCCTTCTGAAAAAGATGTCGTTCCCGGCGAAGGCAAGGAAGCCCCCCGGGCCAAGGAACTGGAAGAGACTCGAAAGTGGTTGAAAAAAGAGTACACGGCCCTTGCGGAGACAGAAAAGGAAATACATCGTGCACAAGAGAGGCGTTTGGGCCCAAATGCCCGAAGAAGACTGGACGAAAAGATCCAGGAATACAGTAAACGCCTTGGAGAATACGAAAAGAAAGGCCAGGCGTACGATCAGGAACTTGAAGTTTTCAATACCCTGAGACAAGAGGAGAAGAGACTGAGGGAGCAACTGAGAGGAACAGAAGTCCAGCTCCAGAAAGATTACGAAATTCTTAGGGCGAAAAAACTGGAGATAGATAGAATGGCGATGGAGGACATGTAAAAGGCAATTGAATCCTACGATGCCAGGGTCGCGCACGCCCTTGAGGGTTCCAAATAAGACTTGATAAAGACACATCTTGAGCAAAGCGCCTGCCCTGCCCGCCCTGCCTGCCCTGGCGCTTCGACTTCGCATAAGCTGCCAGGCCGGTAATCCCGGTCCGGGCCAGGGTCGCCTTGCCTATTATCAGCTGCTAACCTACTCATCCCGGTCCGGTGAAAAATCTTTGTCGGGCAACCTGCTATCGGGCAAGATTTCTCCCTTCCACCTTCGCTAAAGCTTTGGCGGACAGGTCGAAATGACAGAAATGATGAAGTCAAAATGACATTTTGGCCCGTCTGCCCATTTCGGTGTCACCTTCTTTCTTGTTTGCTGCCTTGAGACACAAGAGAAAAATCATAGAGGGCGTCCTGGCCCCTGTCGCGGCATGGTTTCTTTTCTTGACCAGTGTTGCCTCGTGCAGTAAAATAACAATTTACACCGCGGGCTTGGGCATCGCCATGCCCCAGTGAGACAAGATGACTACCGATTACAGTTCAGTTCGTGTAAGGAGACGGCCAGAGATGTCTGGAAGGGGATTTGTGCTTGTTGAACTCTTGGTAGCTATTGGTGCCGCTCTGCTTGTCCTCGGTATCATATTCGGCACGTTCGT
>JAFDFO010000223.1 GCA_019309815.1 Deltaproteobacteria bacterium | reverse complement strand
ATCAGATTTCCCTCTCAGGAAATCTGATCAAGAAACTCTGGGCTCCCTGTGAGCTCTGTGAGAGATAAAAAGTCCTTGCCTCTGCGGGAAAAATCACTCGATAAACTCCTCCGGGTCATCCGGCTGGTACACATCCAGCGGGGGTCTTGATTCGAGAGTCATACCTGCCTCGTGGCCATAGAGATCGAGCACATCTTTTTCCCACCGACCCGCGCAGTGAAATGCTCTCAGCAGGTGAAATGTCAGGGTGTCTTTCGGATCAATGCTTTTCCCCAGCCACTGGGGTTTTGATTCATCCACAAAGCAAGTGGGACAATAGCAAAGGGGACACACATCCCGGCATGCATAACAGCGGATGCACGAAGCAACCAGGTCCTGGAAATGTTGCGAGCGATCGTCAACACCCATGGCTTCCACGTCTCGCACATCCGCATATCGGTCGATTCCCGCCTGCTCGACAACCGGTTCTCCCACAAGCTCATCGAATATGACCGGGTTTCTGTGGATGCAGATAGCGCAGTTGTCCTGCAGCACTTCGGCCTTGCTGAAAGACTCCTCCACGCCCCTGCCCTTTGCTGTGATCTTGCTCCCATTTTCTGTCACTTCAAGGATATCCGCGTCACTCATCCCTTTCGTGACCTTCCGGCGGTCCACCATTCCTGTGCACGGAACGCCTATGACGAAAATCTGGTCCCGCCTGATCTGGTTCTCCAGGAGATGCACGACGATGTTTCGTGCATCGCATCCCTTGGCCACAATAGCGAGACGGTCCTGGCGTTTGGGCAGGTAGTTCGCCAGATTAACGCTGCAGAAACTGTCCCAGTGAAGCGTGTCAACCTCTTCGGAGCCTGTGATGAGCACGGGTTGACACATCATGGGAACAGTTCCCCGTTTGAATCCAACCACTACATCCACGCGGTCCTCAGCAAACAACCGTCTGGCAGTATCGCGAATCTTTGCAGTGTATTCCTGCATCAAGCCACCTTCAACATTGTCTTGACGAGATGTTTCGCCGGGCCCAACGCCTTCACCTCCGCGGTCACTTTGTTGGCAACATCTACAAACTTGGTTGCCTCGGAAGAAGAAACCCACGAAAAGTGGACACGTCCCGGTTCAATGCCTGTGTGCTCCAGGAAGCTCTTGAGCAGGGCAAATTTCCGCCGAGCATAGTAATTCCCTTCCAAGTAATGACACTCCCCGGGATGGCACCCCGAGACCCACACCCCATCCGCGCCATGACGAAGGGCATCCAGGATGAACTTGGCACTCATGCGTCCGGTACAGGGTATGCGAATGATCCGGATATTCGACGGATACCCCAACCGACTCACGCCAGCCAGATCCGCCGCGCTATAGCTGCACCAGTTGCAGAGAAAAGCGATGATTCTGGGTTCCCAGTCTTTCATGCTCTCCGATCCGTTCATAGTAACTCGTGAACTGGCTCAGATGGGTTGGCATCAGACACTATCAGCGAAAGTGCCTAAAGTGAACTAAAGTGCCTAAAATCAAATGCATGGCGCAGGGCGCATAGGGCATAGCGTTTTTTTCTTTCACGCTCTGCGCTTTGCGCTATGCTTTTTCACTCCGCATTCCGCACTCCGCATTAGGCCAATGCTTCTTCTATCATGGCAAACGTCTGGGCCTGATCAAATCCTTTCAAGTTTAGCGCACCCGAACGACACGATGCCACGCACAGGCCGCATCCCTTGCACTGAGCCGGATTGATCAGCGCCTTCTCTGTCTCAGTGTCAAAACTTGCAGCACCAAAGGGACAGACATCAACGCACACGCCACAACCCGTGCAGAAAGCCTCATGTGTGTATGCCACAACGGCGCTCGTGTATATCGTCTTTGATGCAAGCAACGCTGCCGCGCGGGCTGCCGCAGCCTGGGCCTGGGCAATACTTTCTTCAACAGGTTTTGGACCATGGGCAAGACCGGCCATGTAAACACCGTCTGTTGCGAAATCCACAGGCCGCAGTTTTGCATGGGCCTCTTGGAAGAAGCCCTCGTCGTTCAAACCAAGCTTGTAGAGCCGGGCAAGGGACTTTCCGTCCGCCGTTGGCACAATAGCCGAGGCCAGGGTTATAATGTCTGTCTCAATCCGAACCGACACGCCAAGCATCTGGTCGATGAGCGTCACGGTGAGCCCGTTGTCATTTATCTCCACCTCTGGTTTCTGATCAACGCTGTATCGAATAAACGCCACCCCCCTGGAGCGAGCCTCTCTATATAAATCTTCCCTTTGGGCATAGGTGCGGATGTCGCGAAACAGGATGTATATGTTCATGTGGGGGCTAAGTTCTTTTAGTCTCAGGGCGCCCTGGATCGAGTGGGTACAGCAGACCTTGCTGCAATATGGCCTCTCGGGTTCTCTGGAGCCTACGCACTGTATGAAGACTGCTGACTCAATATCCTTGAACCTCTGTGGATCTTTTCCAAGAGCCCGGTCAAAGTCCAAAGAGAGGAAGATGTTTTGATGTCCGCCGAACTCATATTCATCGGGTGTGAGCTGACGGGCGCCAATTGCCATAATGGTCGCCCCGTGTTCGACAATCTCCCTCTCTTCCCCGGTTTCTATGGTCGTCCTGAAATTGCCTACGAACCCCTCAGCCTCCACTACAGTCGATTGCAGGTGAACCGAAATCAGAGGGTGGTTCTCTACCCTCTGAACAATCTCCAACAGAAGAGTCCCCATGTCTTCGCCTTGCCATGTCTGTGAAAGATTCCGGCCATGGCCCCCCAGTGCCTCGTCCTTTTCTACCAGACGGACCAAAAAGCCCTGATCTGCCAGCCCAAGGGCTGCAGTCATACCTGCCAGTCCACCCCCGATCACAAGGCCGGCCTGGATGACATCCAGCCTCACCTCGTCCAGAGGGTCCAGACGCACGGCTTTGGCTACAGCCATGCGAACCAGATCTTTTGCCTTTGCTGTGGCTGCCTCTGAATCCGCGCTGTGAACCCACGAGCACTGGTTCCGAATATTGGCCATCTCAAAGAGATACTTGTTCAGTCCAACCTGAGTCAGAGTCTCCTGAAAAAGGGGCTCATGGGTCCTGGGACTACAGGCGGCAACCACAATTCTATTCAAGCCGTGTTCGTTGATGACTTCTTTCATCTTCTCCTGAGTATCCTGGGCGCAGCTGAACAGGTTTTCCTCCACATAGGCCACGTGTGGCAACGCCTTAGCGTATTCCACGACCTCCGGCACCCGGACGACCCCGCCAATATTCACACCGCAGTTGCACACAAATACTCCTACGCGTGGCGGCTCTCCGGCAATCGTGCGTTCAGGTATATGAGGTTTCTCATGGATGAGGCTACCCCGCACCTCGACCAACTGGCTCCCTGCCGCACAGGCAGCAGCGCTCGCCTGTATCACAGAATAGGGAATGTCCTTGGGTCCGTGAAAGGCACCGCACACATAGATCCCTGGCCTGGACGTCGCCACGGGTGCTACGCTGCTTGTGGCTGCAAAATGGTATGGGTCAAGCTTTATGTTGAGTTTCTCGGCAAGGGTGACGGTGTCTGACCGCACCCTCAAGCCAACGGACAGAACCACCATGTCGAATTCTTCTTCTACCCGGTTCCCCGCTGTGTCCGTATATCGGATCAACAGGTTGCCCGTATTGTCCACAGGGAGGAGGCTGTCGATCTTGGATCGCACAAAACGGATTCCCTCCACATCCCTCGCCTGCATGTAGTACCTTTCTGAGCCCTTCCCCTGGGTGCGAATGTCTATGTAGAATATGGCTGTATCCAAAGGCCGTGAGCTATGCTCTTTTGCAATCACGGCCTCTTTGATTGAATAGGTACAGCACACGGTTGAGCAATACCCGTTGGCACCATGATGACTGTCCCGCGACCCCACACATTGGAGCCATGCAATTCGCCTTGGTTCCGTTTGATCAGAGGGCCGCACCAGATGTCCTTGATAAGGCCCTCCTGAACTCAGGATCCGCTCAAATTCCAGGCTGGTAACTACATTGGGGTGCCGACTGTAGGAGAACGTGTCGCGCAGAACAGGATCATAGGGAACGAATCCGGGAGACAGGACAATGGCTCCTACTCGGACCTTGTGAACCTTTGGCTCCTCC
>JAFDFO010000414.1 GCA_019309815.1 Deltaproteobacteria bacterium | reverse complement strand
ACCGTACAAAAAAGGAGAAGAAACCCGAATACAAGGATGGCAGCGCTTACAAAGGATGGGTGCTATATGGCGGATTGTAAATCACACATTGATTACAGCACCTTTCTTAACAATCTTATAGCCCTCAAATTCTGGTAAGCTCCAGAATGTTATGATATGTGTTTGATATCTTCAATCTCTCGGAACTATTAATGTTGGCAAGTTAATCTCGAAAACCAGTAGTCGCTTTCAAGCGAGGTGCAGGTCCTTGTACAAGAAGAAGAATCCATACAATACCGTCTGGAAAAGGCCCTCTGTATTGGTGTTCGCGCTGATCTTTTTGACGTCGCTTTCTTTTTTTCACGGGTGCTCTTCAAATGACGAATCAGCGGACACCATCTTTCTGACGGCCAACCTGGCAAGCCTGATCCACAAGCACGGCCTATATTTCTCCCTGGATCATCAGGCCCGGTCCATTGAGATCGGCTTCAACATGTTCCTCAATCCCGAAAGCGTGCCCGGGAACATCGATCTCTATGACAAAAACGGGACCCTTTCGGAAAACTACAGTGTGGAAGTGGATGGCAGCTCCGTGTTCATCCGTTTCCATGACGGTTATCAACTCAAGCCCGGGTGGCAGTACTTTTTGCCTATTTCCGAGATGGTTCGGTCCATTTTGGGGCACTCCATGAAGGAAGAAACAACATTTCAGATCCGGACTACCTCGGGCCACATTCTTGCGGAAGATGCTCTCACGGGCGGTGCGAGCCAGGCGGAAAGGACCAACATCGTGTGCCTCAGCGACATCCACATGGGGGAACAACGGGCCGTGGATAGGGGTTACTGCTGGTTTGTAGGGAAAGAAAAATGTCCGGGAACTCGTAATTCTGGGCGACCTGTTCGACGAATGGCTCATCCCTTTTGACACCCAACCTTTTGACGGTACAGTGACTGACAGCAGAGAATATTTTCATGCTGTCCGGGACGCCACCACGAACTCGGCAATTTTCGATACCCTCGCGGAGATCTCCAGCGGCGGGGAGATTCACCTGGTCTATGTTCGTGGAAACCATGACATGCTTACGGACCAGACCACCCTGGAGGAACTGCTTCCCGGCGTCGAGTTCAAGGGCCAGATCGATGGGCTGGGGTCCTACGGCCCGGTGGATGGGGTGATGATGGAGCATGGCCACAGGTACGATTTTTTCAACAGTCCCCAGCCGCTGGTGAATCCGGGCCATATCCTACCCCCCGGGTATTTTGTGTCCAGGCTCTGGGCGGCTGGCATGGAGGCGGAAGCCGACCAGGAGGGAGCTCTTTCGGCAGGGGAAACAGACGGAGGGCCTTTCGGGGACAAGGAATATACGTTTCCCCTGGCCTGGGACGTGGCCCTTATTTATTCCGAGGCCCAGTTTCCGGATCTGGTCCCGCCGTCGCTCAGCGATCCGGTCATCATTATGACCGGTATCGACGGATACCCAAACCCGTTTTCTTTTGACGGCGCCAGGGAGATGTATGTAAACGGGGACATTGAAACCCTTTGGCCCGATACCCAGGACGGACACGGGGTTCAGGCAACCATGCCCGTGGCCATAAGTATTCTAAACGGGCACAGCGATCTGTTCGTGCAGGCGCAGGTGGAGTACCTGGAAAATGAAGGACGGGGCATCCGTATCGTGGTGTTTGGCCATACGCACGAGCCCATGCTTGATGTGTTTCCGCCGGGTGAAAACCACACGAGCATCTACGCAAACACGGGTTCCTGGGTCAACGAGGCCTCGGCCGGATACATCGGGGGCAGCGCCTATGATGTCAGGACCTTTGTGGTTTATACACCGGCCGTGTGGACGGATTCAGACCTGGACGTGGTCACCCTGTATCAGTACAACCTCTCCAATGACGGTGCCAACTACGAGGCGGTCAAGCTGGCAGAGGAAAGCCTCGATGTCGGACAAATCCCTTAAGTCTGTATTGCCACTACACTCATGGCTGGCAAAGGAAGGAAAACGCCATTTTTCGGTTAGGCTTCCTACCTGCCATAGCAGGGCACGGTGTTGCCTTTTTACGGTG
>JAFDFO010000051.1 GCA_019309815.1 Deltaproteobacteria bacterium | reverse complement strand
GCCGCAGCCCCGCTGAACGGGATCTCCGCTAGGCTCCGACAAGCTACGGGGAATGCGCTCGCTGGTGCGGTTCAAGGAGAGCTCTGACTACCACATTGAAGACACCGTCTTTTGTGAACACTTTGACCCAGAAGACAAAATGATTATCGAGGTCTGGGTAAACGAAACCCGGTAGTTGGATTTGCCAATCTATGATTACTAAAGAACATATCCGAAAACACCTGCACGGACTCTCTTCGGGCTCGCTTGCTGAACAAGGCCAGATGTCAGCTGATGTGTGGGAGCAATTGCAGGAATACTTGACAAACCATTACGAGCGTCTCGGCAAAGACGCTCGGGCGTATGCCAATGATATTTTCGATCAACTGGAAGCCGGTGTAGAACAGAGAATCGACGGCCTTCCCGAGGGCCGGGAGAAAAGGGTATTGCGCCGAAAGCTCTCCACGGCCCGCGGAGAACGATCTCCTCTACCGGTCCTCTACCTGGATACACCCGTGATTGAAAACATCATCAGGCATGCATTGGGGCAGAGGCTCCCCGAGCCTGCGACTGAAAACTCCAAAGCCCTGTACGAAGAGACTTTATCCCTCGTCAACAATGGGGAACTCATCTGTCCTGAAAATAGCTTTCATCGTGAAGTCCTTCAGATGGGGGGCACCCAAGGGGTGCACGGACTGAACATCATGAAACTGCTATGGGACGGGTTGTCATTCAGGCATAGTCAATCCATAGAGGACTTTCAGGTCTTCAGAGCTATCCGTGGGTTTATCCAGGGGAATGGACCCGTGAAATACCGACGGTTCTGGCGGGACGCGTTTGAACAGGAAACGGTCGGTACCATCATGAAGAAACGCCCTCTTGTCGAATTCAAACACCCGCTGGCCATCCCTGAGAAGCCCGGTGGGGTAGGCAGTGAGTCAGAGGGAGCAGAGCCTGTGTCCACAAAGCTCAGGATCAGATATGACAAATCTCTTCTCAAAAACGACCATCAACTTCAACAAAAGACCACGAGGCACCTGAGAGATTTAGTCAGACTTGGCTTGAAATACCAGAACCTGATGGGGGAAGGGCAAAGGCGGCACCTTGACGGTTTTTGGGCTGGCCAGAAGACCGACTTGCCCCTCGCTCTCTGGGAGCACTATGGGGGCGCGCCTGAAGGGCTGGAGGGGCTGATATCCTTCTACGAATCCGACTACTTCCGGAATGTCCCCGCTATCGAGATGAAACGAGACATCTGGAATGCCCTTTCAGAGCCCACTAAAGGGCTGGAGAGACTCACCGGACCAGCGGATGTGAGCATTCTGTCCCTGGTTCTCTCGTACACCGATATTGTGATTTTGAGTCGTAAGATGACTGATGTTGTAAGAGATAGACTGGGACTCCATGCCAAGTGTGACACGCAGATCTACAGCACAGATGAACATGATCTAATTATGGCTGCTCTCAGAGACATGACTCGTCCCGACTAGAAGGATTAGATATGTCACAGATAGACAAACTTCCCCGTGAAAGACTCCTCGCGTTGCTCAAGATTTTCGCCAAGAACTGGCTCGCCCACGACGGCCTGTGGTTTCAGGCAGTAGAGCGGGCACACGGAATGGAGCATGCAATAGATCTTGATGCAGAGGCATGGAAGCGGTTTTCACCCGTCGAGGCCAGACGGATAAAAGATTTTCTCGGTTTGTCTGATCACGGCGGACTTGAGGCGCTGGAAACTGCGCTTGAGTATCGACTCTATGCTTCGCTGAACAAACAGCGTAGCGAACTCAAAGGCGGAGTTCTTTTCTTTTATATGAATGACTGCAGGGTGCAAAGCGCCCGCAAACGGCGGGGATTGCCCGATTTCCCATGCAAGAAAGTGGGACTCGTGGAGTACAGCACTTTTGCCACTGAAATTGATCCGAGAATCAATACCGAGTGTATTGCCTGCCCACCCGACGAGCATCCGGATGACTACTACTGCGGCTGGAAGTTCTGGATCGAAGAGGAGCAGGACAAGAATAGTTAGAGTATATACTGCTTAAACGCTTCTCGACTGCCGACCTGCACCGTAAGAATGGCTGTCCCTGCGGGGCCCTTCACAGTCACACAAGCGGGTTGGCCCACCTGAGCCTTACTATACGCTGTGCAAAGGATTGCCGCTTTGGCTACAATATCCTGGAGTGCACCGGAAGGAATCAGAATAGTTGGGCCCGGCACATCCGTCATCCGAACCACGATGTCTTTGTCAGGATCTGTAAACCGTGAGATGTGTCTGTTGTCCTCCTTGGTGCGACCTACAATGACCTTGCAGTTATCGTGAAGGCGGAAATGGCGGCCGTACTTTAGTAATTCAAAGTCTCTCTCATGACAGTCATCCTGGTGTTCAAGCAGATCCTTCACCCTCCTTGAAAAGCCGGGATCTGTTAGAAGGCATCCCCCACCCGGGGAGGGATAGTCGGTAATGCCAAAAGCTTCAGCCAGCTTCATCTGTGGTTTTCGGGAACGACCTGAAAAGTCCAGGAGGCGCTCACGATCAACGAGCCCCTTTTCTTCGGGGATCGTTACGGGAAGTAGCTTGGCGCTTAACGGACGAAGAATGCTGCCATCAAAACCAGATGTTTTTTCAACATAGCGGAGCGACGGTTTGGTCTGGGACATCGGTCGTTGTCCCACCACCTCGCCGGTAAAGAGAAAGTCAAACCGTTCTTGCGTCATCATGGAACCGGCTATCTTGAGCATCAGGGCATGACAGTCCAGACAAGGGTTCATGTTCGTGCCGTACCCGCAGTTGGGATTTCTCAGCATCTCAACATATACAGGAGTAATGTTCTTCACGCGCAAGGGAATCCCTGTGGTTCGGGCCGCACGACGCGCCCTGTCTGCGCTGAAGAAGGGGGTTTCAAAATTGACCCAAGCCACCTCGATACCCTGCTCCCTGAGAACCAATGCGGCCAGGATGCTGTCGAGTCCTCCGGACGTGAGACCGAGAGCGCGAACTGCACCGCCCGACCTTTTGTGAGGTGTTTCGTTCAATGACCTTTCCTGCCTGGAGGTAGAAGTCATGGCTAAAAAGATATCTAAAGACCGCGTCAAAAAGATTCTAAAGATACTAAGTAGAACCTATCCGGATGTCAAGACAGCCCTGCGCCACAAGAATCCGATACAACTTATCGTTGCGACGATTCTATCAGCCCAGTGCACGGATAAGCAAGTCAACCAGGTAACCCCTGCCCTGTTCAAGAAACTTCGGACAGCCCGGGACTTTGCTGACGAGCCCCTTTCCGATCTTGAGGAAATGGTCCGCCCCACAGGCTTTTATCGAAACAAGGCAAGGAACATCAAGGCGTGCTGTGAAGCGTTGGTAGAGAAACATGATGGGAAGGTTCCTGACAATATTGAGGCCCTCGTTCAACTCCCCGGCATCGGACGAAAAACCGCCAATGTGATACTTGGAAGCGCGTTTGGGATCCCCGGTATCGTCGTGGACACGCACGTAAAACGTGTGTCACAGCGCATAGGTCTCACCAAAGAGCGTGACCCGGTCAAGATCGAATTCGATCTCATGCCACAGATTCCCAAAAAGGACTGGATCGCCTTTTCGCACCAAATGATCTGGCACGGCAGAGCATTGTGCAATGCCCGCAAGCCAAAGTGCCATGAATGTCCCCTGCTCGACCTGTGTGATTTTGGGCGCACGGCCGTGTAGGACCCTATATTGATTTGGATGTCTTCACCCCCAGAACGATCAGGGGGCAATCCCGAAACACGCCTTGGCATTTTCCGTGGTGTGCGCAGCAACCTCCTCCACTGAAACACCCTTCACCCGCGCCACCTCCTTCAATGTGACCTGCACATGAACCGGCCTTGCAGCTAATTCCTGATATTGAACCGGGGCATCGGTTTCGAGGAGTAGATTAGGAAGGGGAACCGCCTCGATCGCTTCGGCATGATAGGGGTTGTAAAGGAGCGCGGGTGTGGCAGACATGTAGTAGCCATCGCCCGCTATTTGAGGAATGAGATCAAGAGCTCCACTGTACCAGTGAAAGACCACCTTTTCTATGCCCGCCTCTTTTACCATGCGATAAGCGGTTTCGTGGACGTACCGGCAGTGAACGATGACGGGCTTGTTGTGCCTCTTGGCAATGGCAAGCAGATCCTGAAAAATGGCCTTTTGGATCTTTTTCTTTGTCTTGGCCTTATAGTCCAGGCCTACTTCTCCCAGAGCCACGCAGTTTTCCAGGTTCTGGTCGAGATGGGCAAGGGTGTCGTCGTGATGATCAGGGTTGAGTCGCCAGGGATGATACCCGATAGCCGGAAAAACAAATCCCGGATGCCGGCCTGCTATCTCTATCGTTTTCTGATTTGAAGGGATGTCCTGTCCTATGGCCACGATACCCTGGATGCCACCTGCCCTTGCTTCTTCAATGGCTGTTTCAGGGTCGGGCAATTCATCCAGGTGGGCGTGTGTGTCTATCACTGAGGGGGGCATTCCCATATTCTCTAACTAAACAGGAAAAGATACGGAAAAAACAAAAAATGAATCACGCCTCTTTATAAGGCGCATGCCGCAAAGCACGAAAGTGATGAAAGCACGACATAAGTTGAAGGTGTTTGTTATGCTCCCTCTGCCATCCTGATAAGGGCACTCATCGTTTTTGAGCTGGGGTAATACCTGATATTTGCCCTTTTCGTGTTTTCTCTTTTCTTTCGTGTTTTGCGGCTGCGCCTTATACTGAAGCGTGATGTTTCTTAGTCTTGTCCATAGACATAAATATGTTCAATCCCGGCCTTGAGGAAAAATCTGCTCAACTCTACCTTCTTTTTGTTCGGGGAAAAGCTGATCACAAATTTCTTCTCGCAGTCCACTCGCTCCAGGCTCTTGATATTTGCTAATTCAACCGTGGGATTGCTGCAAAACGCGATCTCAACGGCGTGGTCCTCCTTAATACCCACAATGTCCACCGGGCCCTCCGGGTAGCGGGGGTTTCGAAAAGCTGGTACTGGATTGAAACCTTTCTTTTTCAACCATCCGTACAATACGCACCGGATTGCTTCTTTGACCACGGGGTCTTTCAGGTATCCCTTGGGAATCGACCTGATCGCCGCCAGTACTTCTTTTCTTATCTCGTCTTTCATGGTCCCCCTAAGAAACTTCCTCCTTGACGGTCCCTCTAACTTAATTTAGAACTGGTTTCAAAATCTCAGATCGCGTTCAAGAGCAAGGCGTCCCGCGAATTTAAGACGGAGCGTACACGTCAGTACGTGAGTATTTCAATTCGCGGGACAACACAGCTATTGAGCGTTAGATGGGGTTTTGAAACCGGTTCTAATCATTACCTGAGACAGACTGACGGGTCAACCCGTAATTGAGTCCAAGACTTGACTAACCAACTCTACAAGACGCTGGAATTCGACAAAGTCCTTGATGACCTGGCCGGCAGGACCCATTCTCCGCTGTCTGCTGAACGCCTCCGGCAACTGAGACCTCTTTCGGACATTCAGCTCGTCCGAACAAGTCTGGGAAGGGTCTCCGAACTCCGCAAGCACATGGACTCAGGCAGGTTTTTTCCTATAGGCACCTTCGAGGACATCGGAAACTACCTCCAATTGGCGGCTGCGGAAGGGAGCTATCTCGAGCCGGATTCGCTGCGCCGTATTCATCGGGTGCTCGACCTGGCAGCAAGGTTGCACCTTTTCTTTTCAGAAAACCAATCGGACTTTCCTCTCCTTCAAGAAGTCGGGACGTCTCTTGTTCCCAACCGTCCTCTTGTCCAGGAGATCGTCAAGACCGTTGATTTGAACACACTGGAAATTCGTGACCAGGCAAGCGCTAACCTGGCCACCATTCGCCGCAAAATGAGCCAGGCGCGTGAGCGGGTACGAAGAGAATTAGAAACCTCGCTGGACAGGTTGTGGCGCAAAGGTATCTTGCAGGAACGGCTGATCACTAAGAGGCAGGGGCGGTGGGTACTTCCCGTAAAGGAGACGCACCGGCATCAGGTCAAGGGTGTGCTTCACGACCAATCAGCCAGCGGAGCAACGCTCTTTGTGGAGCCCCTTGAAACCCTTGAGCTAAACAACCAGGTCCGCCGCTTAGAGGCAGATGAGCGCCAGGAAATAGAAAAGGTGCTACGACAGCTGACCAATCTTGTTCGGGAAAACCGCACTGACCTTGAACAGAACCTTGAAACACTAATCGCCCTGGACTGCACTCATGCGATGGCCCTGACTTCCAAAATCTTTGACCAACATGAGCCGAGCGTTGAGACCCGCGGATTGCTCAACATAAAGGGAGGACGTCACCCATTGCTAGCACTAAGAGAAGACATGCAGTCTTCCGCAGTCCCCCTCGACCTTTCAATCGGTGACGGCTTCAACACACTGGTCATCACGGGCCCCAACGCCGGCGGAAAGACTGTAGCACTGAAAACCGTGGGGCTCCTCGCCCTCATGGTGTCCTGTGGACTTCATGTGCCCGCGGATGCTGATTCAGAAATACCCCTGTTCAATCAGATTTTTGCCCATGTCGGAGATGCCCAGTCGATTGAGATGGACCTTTCGACCTTTTCGGCTCACCTTAAAGGCATCAACGAAATCGTGGATAGAGCAGCCTCTCAAGATCTAGTGATTATCGACGAGATTGGAACCGGCACGGACCCCCAAGAGGGGGCGGCGCTTGCCATGTCCGTGCTGGAAGTCCTTACCAATAGAGGGGCCCTGACAATCGTTACAACGCATCAGGGAACCTTGAAGGCATTTGCCCATGAAACGCCCGGAATTGCTAATGGATCAATGGCTTTTGACACGGAAACGCTCACCCCGACTTACAGATTTCGCCCCCATCTTCCCGGTTCGAGCTATGCCTTTGAGATTGCCAAGCGCATGGGACTCACCGAGACCATTATCACGCGTTCCCGATCCCTGATGGGCACGCAGGCCCATCGTTTAGAGGACCTGATCTTACAACTTCAAGATCAGATTCAGCGCAATGAGCAATTGGAAACGGATTTGGAAGCCCAGGCAGGTATTCTTGAGGACTTGGCGAAGCGGTATCGCGAGAAAAAAGATATTCTTGAACGAGAAACCACGCACTTACGCCGTCAGGCAGCTGAAGAGGCTAAGAACCTCATAAGAGAGGCAAATGCCGCTGTGGAGAAGGCGATACAAACCGTGCGGGAGCAGGGGGCGACACGCCTGGCGATTCGTGATGCCAAAACCCTTATTAAGCAGGAGAAAGAGACGATAGACAAGGAGCTTGAGGCGACCTTACCCGGTGAAAAACCCCACCAGGCAGATCCCATCAAGGATAAGGTCGGAACTGGAGACCGTGTCCACTGGATGCGGGGTGGCGTGGACGCAACTGTCCTGTCTGACGAAGATGCGACGGGTGAGGTTCTGATCGCCAGGGGGAACCTTAAAGTGCGCGTACCCAAGGCAGAATTGACCAGGACCAAAGGTTTGGGAAGAACCCCGTCTGGTCTCCATTCGCACGTCACTATTCCGTTCCCGGATAAGGTGCGTACTGAAATCGATATTCGTGGCCTGCAGGTAGATGAGGCGTTGGAGGCTGTGGATAGATTCGTGAACGATGCCTTGCTTGGAGGGTTAAGGGAGGTTCACATTATCCATGGGGTGGGAACCGGGGCACTGCGAAGCAGCGTCATACCATTCTTAAGAGAGCATCCTCTCGTCCAGGCAACCCTGCCGGGTGGTCCCAGCCAGAAGAACCCGGGCATGACTACTGCGACAATCACCGGCAAATAGGTTACAGAATCATCCGCCCGCAAAAAGACTCCGGTTGCCTCCCTGCTTTTTTGCAGTATACATAGCCTGATCGGCTCTGCTGACCAATCTGGACAGCTCTTCACCCTGGTCGTATTCAACCACCCCGACACTCAACGTGGTCTGAACACTGCCGTCCGGCTCGCGGCCTGAGTCCTCGGGAGGAAAACTGGCAGTGATTCTCTCAGCCACCTTCTTAGCCTCTTTCCCGTGCGTATAGGGCAGGATGACAATGAACTCATCACCACCGTACCGGTAAGCTGAATCACTTTTCCGGAGACACTCTCGAATCACCTCGCTCAGCCTGGTCAGAATCTTGTCTCCCTCGAAATGGCCGTGTGTATCGTTGTACTGCTTGAACCGATCCACATCCAGAAGCAATAGCGACAGCGAGTGCTTGTAGCGCAGTGCTCTGTCAATCTCTAACTGCAGCTGCTCGTAGAAGTGCCTCATGTTGTACAGCTTTGTGAGGTCGTCCGTGATAGTCATTTCTCGGAGCCGCTCCTCCATCTGCCGCCTTTGGGCAATAAGAGCACGCTCTCGCAGGACCCGTTTTAGCCGCACAATCAACTCTTGCAGTCTAATCGGTTTAAGTATGAACTCGCTCGCTCCTTTTTTGATAGCCTCCTCGTATTGGAAGTCTTTGCCATAGCCGGTGATGATGATCACGTCCGTATCATACCTTTCCTTCACAATCCCTGTGAGTTCAAATCCGTTGAGGCCGGGCATCCTGACGTCCGCAATGAGAAGGTCGACGTGCTTTTCCTCCAAGAACTTCAGGGCCTCTTCACCGCTGCCCGCAGTCCAGCATGAATATCCGGCGATCTGAATCGCTTCCTTGATGCTATCCCTGATGCCCTTTTCGTCGTCCACAACCAGAATATCAGCGGTATCCTGATTGTCTTGACCCTCTTCAGCAACAGTGCTCTTATCTGGAACCGTCGGAATCAAGGGACTCACATCCTCCATCAATGCCCGAATCTGTTACTATCCATCCTTCAGCTACGAACCAACAGCTACCAGCCAACGGTGAAATTCAACGGTGTTGAGTTTCCTGGCGGAGAGAGAGGGATTCGAACCCTCGGTAGAAGTTTCCCCCTACACTCGCTTAGCAGGCGAGCGCCTTCAGCCAGCTCGGCCATCTCTCCGGAATTCCGCTGGCGCGGAATACGATAAACCCTTAACTTCCAACTCTTAACAGGTTATTTGCTATTTGTATGCCTTTCTCTGAAAGGCGTCTGGCGGAGGGAGTAGGATTCGAACCCACGTCCCGTTGCCGGGAAACGGTTTTCAAGACCGCCGCCTTCAGCCACTCGGCCATCCCTCCCCACTTTTTTCAAAGGGAGATACGATTAATCCCTAAACTTAATATATTATATCTATGATGTTTTCAGGTCAACACCTAATGGGCGACCCTGTTCTCTTTCATTCGCTTTGGGTGTTCCGTTCCGGCTCCTAATTCCGCAATCCAAAATCCAAAATCGGCGTGACCGTATCTGTCACGGTCCTGTGTTATAGGGGAAACCAATTGGAACAATGAGCGGGGGGGGTTAGCCTTTACTTTGACATTCCTTGGTGATAGAAAACCAACTCAAATCATAAGAGAATACAGCGGCAGGACTCGTTTGCTTAACTCCTTTATCCCCTCTTTACTGATTTCCGAAACCGCACTGCCCGCCACAATCCGGGCAAGTCCAGGTAATGGCGTTGCACGTCATGCCCCACAAGTTCTCTTCCATGCATACAGAGCATATCTGAAAACCGCAGCGACATGTCCAGCAGAAGGGCATTTCTTGGCCACACGTGTGGCAAAAATATTCCTTTTTCTTTCTCCTTTTGGATCTTGATCGGCTTTTTATTGGTTGGGCTTCCATTTTCAGATTTTGAAATAGTGCTCCGGGAGTGAATCTTACGACGTCTTTCAGAGAAACGCTTTTGCTAAACACCTTCAGACACTGGATTCTTGATACTGGAACGAGAGTCGATCATGATGCCGATTATCCAGCATCCAGTGACCAGCATCCAGCATCTGATATTATGAGCAGTGAAGTTTGAGTTCTGCATCCGCCTGGCGCCGAATAACCGTTAATTACTATTGTGAACTGAAATATACTACAAGACGACAAAATGTCTATGTCTGTTTGGCATGGACAAAGTGATCCGTGGGCGTTGTCACGGCACCTGATTCATGGTAACAATGCGCTGAACAGCGTGCCCTAGACTTCTGCAACGACAGGGTTTGCTGTCCCCAAAAAGCCATGGCCTCCAAGAAAAAGACCGTCTATCTCATTGATGGAAGCGGCTACATCTACCGAGCCTACCACGCCGTCCGTCATCTATCTACTTCCCGGGGTCTGCCCACCAACGCCACATTCGGCTTTACGAACATGCTCCTGAAACTCCTTGCAGATCGGAAGCCCGAGCACATGGCCATGGCCTTTGATGCAAAGGGTCCGACTTTTCGCCATGAACAATACAAAGAATACAAGGCAAACCGCCCCCCAATGCCCGAGGACCTTGTCGTTCAGTTACCATACATCAAACAGGTCGTTGAAGGAATGAACATCTCTTCATTGGAACTCTCGGGTTATGAAGCCGATGACATTATCGGCACTCTGGCTCTTGCCGCCGAAAAAGAGGGATTCCAGGTGGTCATGATCACGGGAGACAAAGACTTCAAACAGCTCGTCTCCCCTGCAATCAGTATCTGGGATCCTATGAAAGACCGCATCATTGATTACGCAGGCCTCAAGGAAGACACCGGCCTGGAGCCCTCTCAATGGGTAGATGTCATGGCCCTTGCCGGTGATGCCTCGGATAATATCCCGGGAGTTCCGGGAATCGGGGAAAAGACTGCCATGACATTAATCAGGACACACGCAAGCCTTGACGGGGTATTCGAGAACCTTGACCAAGTGAGTAAACCGAAGCTTCGCGAAAAACTGACCAACTTCCGAGAACAGGCCTTCTTAAGCCGTTCGTTGGTGACAATCAACACGGAGGTCCCTTTACCTGTTGAACTGGCATCGCTGAAAGTCACGGGTCCGGATGCAAACAGACTTAACCACCTGTTCAAGGACCTGGAGTTTCAGAGGCTCCAGAAACAGTTTCCTGTCAAGACCGACCTTAGCAAAAAAGACTATCGCGTCGTTCTGGACGATGGCGTCTATGTGATGAGTTGGAGCAGGCAGAAACGTTTGCCATCGACATAGAAACAACCGGAAAAGACCCTATGCTGGCGCAAATAGTGGGGCTCTCCTTTGCCTGTCAACCGAATGCAGCCGCATACATCCCCTTACAACACCGCTATCCTGGTGCTCCCAAGCAGCTTGACCCTGGCAAAACGCTCGCGACCCTGAGGCCACTTCTCGAAAACCCCAAGTTGGCCAAGGTGGGCCAGAATATTAAGTACGATTGGATCGTTCTGAAGCGCTACGGGATTCAACTTGACGGGGTTGTGTTTGACACGATGGTCGCTTCCTACCTTCTCAACCCTACCCGTCGCGCCCACAACCTAGAGACAATTGCAGCCGAATACCTTGACCATGCCATGATATCCTACAAGGAAGTCACCGGTGGCGTAAAGGACGCGAAAGGCTTTGAGGGGGTACCCATAGAGGCGGCCGTTCCTTATGCCTGCGAGGATGCTGACATCACGTTCAATGGAAATGTCAGGAATATGTGTGGATAGAGGTCGTCTTGAGTCTGCATCAAAAGATTTTGAGCGGCAACTCCATGCCTTGGAGGATAGAATACACGCCATTGCCGGTGAGACTTTCAATATCCAATCGCATCAGCAGCTGGGCAGAATACTCTTTGAAAAACTCAAGCTCCCTATTCAGAAGAAGACCAAAAAGAAAACCGGCTATTCCACGGATGTGGAGGTCCTCACATCGTTGTCTATGGAGCACGAACTCCCTGCCCTGGTCCTGCAATACCGGTCGCTGGCCAAGCTTAAGTCCACTTACACGGATGCCCTTGTGGATATGATTCATCCGGAAACCAACCGTATACATACGTCATTCAATCAGGCGGTCACGGCCACCGGTCGTCTGAGTAGCAGTAACCCGAACCTCCAAAATATCCCGGTCCGGACCGAAGAGGGTCGCAAAATCCGCGCAGCTTTTGTTCCGAGAAAAGGCTGGACCCTACTGTCTGCCGACTATTCCCAGATAGAACTTCGACTCCTTGCCCACTATTCCGGAGATCCGATTCTTGTTGAGGCCTTTGAACAGGATCAGGACATCCACGCCCGCACGGGCGCAGAAGTCTTCAATCTACTTCCCGCAGTGATTACACCTGAGATGCGGCGTCAGGCCAAGGTCATCAACTTCGGAATCATCTACGGGATGAGCCCTTTCAGGCTTTCCAAGGAACTGGGCATTACCCGGAAGATGGCGAAGATCTTTATTGAGAACTACTTCCGCAGGTATGAAGGCGTCCAACATTTCATTGAGGAAACCATAGAGAAAGCTCGGGAGACAGGCAAAGTTACGACGTTGCTTGGCCGTCATCGCTGGCTCCCTGATATTCTGAGCAGAAATCGCACAGCCCGTGAGTTTGCTGAGCGCACGGCGATTAACACGCCCCTTCAGGGCACTGCAGCTGACCTTATCAAAATAGCCATGGTGAGGATTCACGAAGCATTCGCTCAAGAAGGTCTGAAGGCTAAAATGCTTCTTCAGGTACACGACGAGTTGGTCTTTGAGGTACCTAGCAAGGAGCTAGAAACGGTGAAGGAGTGTGTTACCCACCTCATGGAAGGGGTGTATTCACTGCGAGTGCCGCTCAAGGTTGATCTAAAGGTCGGACATAATTGGGCGGAAGCATATTAGGGTTGCACCAACCGAGAAGCTACTCCTCTCCCCCTTCATCGCCATAAGTCACAACGGCCTCCCTGACGCTCTTATAAACGGCTTTAAAGACTTCATCAAAGGCGGCGGGGGAGACACGTCCCACCTCGATGAACTTGGCTATGATTTCTTTCGAAACTTTGAGGACCTGTTCGTCAATTGGTCTCATTTTCACCTCCGCGAGTCACAAATGCAGTGGGCATCACCTTATTTGCCCTGAATCGAAAAGCCCGTCACAGACAGACTAATGGATACTTCTTTTGTCTTAAGACACCCTATACCACACATCCGGATCGCCTTTCAAGGGCATCAGAACATTATTATATTACACGAGGCAGGAAGGTGGTGAACGGACAAAAGGTCGGGATGGATATCGCTTGACAGAGCACCGGCATTCTGTTATGAATCGCCCGATCATGAAGGCAAAAGGTTATCTTTTTGGAGGCTTCGTGGGAAACAGTTGGTGCTGGTGGTGGCAGCATAATGAGAGGGAGTCTGCCCGCACCCAGCCGTAGATGAAAGCCACAGAAGTTGCCAAGAACCGCGGACAGTTCCTCGGAACCCGCGGTTTTTTTGTTGCCGGAAAACCATGACAGATTCGAATCCCATTCTTGAACTGGTGGAAGTCTCCATAAATTTCGGAGGCCTTCAGGCTATCGACCGGCTCTCATTCCGGATAGAGAACGGCGAAATCTTCTCTCTCATTGGCCCAAACGGAGCTGGGAAGACCACGGCTATCAATGTGATCACCGGAATATACCCTCCGGTGGAGGGTGAGGTCTACTTTGAAGGACAAACGCTGTCCAAGAAGCGGCCTTATCAGATTGCCCGGATGGGAATTGCAAGGACCTTTCAGAATATCCAGGTATTCCAGAATATGTCCGTTCGGGAGAATGTGATGGTGGGCCTCCATGCCCGGAGCCGCTCCGAATTTGTACGGTCCCTACTCCACACCCCCATGGTCCGTAAAGAAGAAACGATGATTCGGGACAGGAGTGACGAAATCCTGGAGTTCATGGGACTTGCACCCAAAGCTGACCTCTTGGCCTCAGGCCTTCCCTATGGTGATCAAAAGAAGGTGGAGATTGCCCGAACGCTGGCCACCGCACCGAGACTGCTCCTCCTGGATGAACCCGCAGCCGGTCTCAATTCACAGGAGACTCACGAGATTGCCCGCATGATTCTCATGATCAGGGAGAAGGGGGTCACGGTACTGCTTGTGGCCCACGACATGAATCTGGTCATGGGGATTTCAGATACCATTACAGTGCTCAATTATGGGGAGAAAATAGCTGATGGGCACCCCGGAGAGATACAGAACAGCGAAAAAGTGGTGGCGGCTTATCTTGGGAGGGAACCATGGTAGAATCCATTTCAAAGATGCGTCTAAGACCTCATTGTCCCGCCAACAGCGGGATTTCGGGTCGGCTTCTCGTTTCTTCGCGTCCTGTTCACTCAAGGCACAAAGAGCGGGAGTAATGGAGTGATGGAGTAATGAGGAAGAATTCCAACACTCCAAAACTCCTGGCGAAGTATGAAACAACAACGCATCTGGAAAGAAGAAAGGGGGGAAGCAAGAAAACAATATCCTTTTGATGGCAGAGAATGATTGTGAACCCAGTTACACAGGAGGGAAAAATGAAAGGAAAAGCCTTAGCAATCGTAGCAATTTCTTTAACACTCTGTTTAGCGATCGGTTCACCTTTGTGTTTCGGTGCTGAACCCATCAAGATCGCTGGAATCTTGATGCAGTACTTATTGCTATAGATGAGGTGAACGCGCAGGGGGGGATCAATGGCCGAAAGCTTGAGATGGTGATGGAAGATACGGAGAGCACGCCCACAAAGGCGGTTATGGCCCTGAAAAAGGTCCTTGAAGCAGAAGATGTTGTGGCCATTATCGGGCCCACACTGACGGGAACGGCCATGGCCATGAGGGGATTCATCGAACAAGAGCAGATTCCTGCCTTCATGCATTCAGGGGGTGATGTCATTCTCTTGGCTCCGCTGAAAAAAGATGATCCGACTTCGCTGCCCAAATGGACGTTCAAGTCTCCTTATAAGGCTGCGGATGCCATGGGAAAAATCTGCCAGTACATGAGCAAACACGGTATCAAGAAGATAGGATTCCTCTATTCCAATGAGGGATTCGGGAAAGACGGGCTCAGGAACGTGAGGGTCCAGGCACCGAAGTACGGCGTGGAGGTTGTGGCTGAGGAGGCGTTTCAACCGAAGGACGTGGATATGACCGCCCAGTTAACTCACATCAATGCCAAGGGAGTTGATGCGATCATCGCCTGGACCGTCGGCCCTGCCATGGGGATCATTCCAAAGAACGTGAAGCAATTAGGAATAAAAGCGCCTCTCTTTGAATGTCACGGAGCAGGGGACCCCGTTTTCTGGAAGGTTGCTGGAGAGGCCGGAGAAGGCGTGATGATGCCCTCCACGAAGATTGTGGTGGCTGATCAGCTCCCGGATTCTGACATCCAGAAAAAGAAGATCCAAGCGTATGTGAAGGCATATCAAGACAGATTCAACCGTGAGCCTGGGACGATGGTTGCCTATGGGGCGGATGCTGCGTTTATCCTGGTCGATGCCATTAAGAAAGTAGGGCCGGACCGCGCAAAAATTCGTGATACCATTGAGAATACCCGGGGATATGTTGGTATCAGCGGCATCTACAATATCTCGCCCAAGGATCACAATGGTCTGTCCATGAGCGATATTGTCATGATCAAAGCCACCAAGGGAGGCTGGGAGTTGCTCGATTAGAAGGTAAATGCAAACTCCGGTGTGCTTTCCCTACCCCGCCTCCCATAGCGGGATGAAGTGAAGGAGCATGATGAGGAGAAGGCACGGGGAGCATTGCGCTCCCCGTGCCTTTATTCCCTTGCCAGTCCCAGTGTGAACAAAAGAAACTGCGCAGTAGGAATGTGACGGCCAAAGATTATGAGTCTTTCGCAGCAGATAGCCCAGTACATTATCACGGGACTGACGATCGGTGCGATTTACGCCATCGTGGCAATGGGTTTTAATATCATCCACAATACCACCGGAATCGTCAATTTTGCGCAGTGCGAGTTCATCTCTTTCGGCGGCATGTTCATGTATAGCCTGGTTGTTCTCGGCAAGGCCCCGATGCTCGTCGGCTTTGTCATCTCCATTGTCGGTGTGGCCCTCATAGGGGCCCTGATAGCGAGGGGGCCCATAAGATATGCCCGGTCAAAAGAGATCATTGTCCTCATATTCCTGACCATTGGATTGTCGGGAACCCTGCGAGGAACGGCACAGGAGATCTGGGGAACCGACAACGTGGGTGTTCCCGCCTTTTCCGGAGAAAACCCGATTCATCTTCCGATAGGAGCCACCATAATGCCACAGCACCTATGGGTGTTCGGCATCACCATTGTGGTAATGCTGGTTCTGCGCCACTTCTTCAAAAATACAATGCTTGGAAAAGCCATGCGGGCCGCAGCGGTGAATCGCAGAGCCGCTGCGCTTGTGGGCATCTCTGTGGATAGGATGATCCTGCTCTCTTTTGCTCTCAGCGGCGCACTCGGGGCCGTTGCCGGAATGATTATTGCCCCAATTTCCACGGCGTCTTATGATACGGGGATCATGCTCGGCCTGAAGGGATTTGCAGCCGCCATTTTGGGTGGATACGGAAACTTCGCAGGCGCCATTCTGGGCGGACTCATGTTAGGCATTCTGGAGTCACTGGGGGCAGGACTGGTCTCCTCCCAGTACAAAGACGCCACCGCCTTTCTTGTTTTGCTTCTGGTTCTCTTTTTCAGGCCAACAGGGAT
>JAFDFO010000222.1 GCA_019309815.1 Deltaproteobacteria bacterium | reverse complement strand
TGAAGCGGCTCGCATAGGGGCTGTGTGCGCCGGTTACGCCGTGGAATGTCACGGGACCCAGGAGCACCACTTCTCCGAAGAAGCATTTTGGGCCCGCCATCAGGCTAGCTTCGGACCATCCTAGGGTAATGTTTCAGAAGTTATTTACAGAAATCAAAGCAAACATCACTCATCAAGATGAGAAATCCAAAATCCCAAGCACCAAATTACAAAAAAATCACAAATTCCAATACCCAATGACCGAAACACACGTTAGTGTCCCCTCTTCAAGATGAAATACGGTTTGGGATTTGGAATTTTGGTCATTGTTATTTATTTGTTATTTGGAATTTCGGATTTGGTGCTTTGAGTTATTAGGTCCTATGCGCTCTTGGAAATAATGTAAGTTATTCATGAGACGCAACACCAGTCTATCCCTCCTCTTTGATCCTAACTGTCCTTCTCCACACACCATGAAGTCCACAGCACCCTGGTTGAGGAAAGTGACATTTTGACTGGTAGGCTATTGGTGAGAAAAAGCCGGTGGGATGCACCGGCTTTCAGACAGGACGATATGTGCAAATGGGAAGGATAACTCCCCGGTTCGGGCTGCACGCCGATCCCGAGGGATCTCTCTAGTGGTCTCCTTTACTTAATGTCCACCAACCGCGAGTATCCCACTCGCAGCCAAAGTAAGGACTGCAACTTCTATCAATGCCAGGATTGCGTATACCTTATCGTTGCTCTTCAAAAGCATTGGGACGATAGCCAGGTAACACATAATGGTGACGCCTGCGAGCAGGGCTATCCCAATAAAATTAATAAAATCCCCATACTGGAGCATTCCAACCCAACTCCAGCCGGTTCCGATCTTGGTAAGTTCCAGGTATTCATGCACGCTGTAGCCCCAGTAACCGGAGATCTCGTCCAGCGGGATGTACGGCTTCATGATACCGAACGCATAGAGGACAAAGGTGATTAGAAGGATGAGGAGACCGAAGTACATCCCCTTTGCGAGAATATTGGCGTAGAGAAGCTGCTCCGGACTTGCTTCCAATTTCGCGTCATGCTGATCTGCCATGATGTTTCCTCCTGACCTATTGAAAAAGGAGTTATTTTCTTGACGAGCCGTCTTCCAGGTAGCCTTATCTTTTCTATATGCCCAAACCCTTCAGCAGGGCCTTGGTTCCGGCGAAACCGAGCATCCCGATCACGATCCATCGAATAACGGTCGGCCTTGTAACGGCCAAGAGCCGCACCCCTATAAAAGAGCCGAGCATAATGCCCACAAGGGATGGAACCACCATCATCGGGATGACACATCCCTGGTTCATATAGATCCAGGCGGCAGAGGTGTCCGTGATGGATAGGAGAAACTTGCTCGTGGCAACGCTGATCTTCAGGGGCGCTCCCATCAAAAGGTTCAGGACCGGCACATTGGCCCATCCTGCACCCAGCCCGAACATGCCCGCCATGACACCGATCAGGATGAACAAGAGCAGGCCCCCCATGGTCCGGTGAACCTTCCAGTCAACGACCTTGCCAGAGCTCTTTTCCATGTACACACCGTAGATTCTGAGGGCTGAGGAAATTTTGTCCGCCTTCTGCACGTCAGGAAATTCTGATTTCTTGGCTATTAACATGAGTATACAGATACCAATGATGGTGCCTCCCAGCATGATCTGGACGATGTTGGTAGGGAGTGCCAATCCGATCATGGCGCCAACGATGGCACAGGAGGAGGCAATGAGGGCAACAGGAATGGCAAGCCTGAGGCTTGCAAGGTTCATTTTGAGGAGCCCGGGGCCTGCTGCCAGGGCACCGCACAGGGCCACCAGTAAGCCGGTACCGCGCACAAAGTCGAGATGGAATGGGAAAAAGCCGCTAATGATAGGAACAAAGAGGACGCCCCCTCCAACCCCTCCCAACACGGCCAGAATGCCCATAACAAATGTGACGATCAGCAGCACTAGTGGCCAGAACCACCAGGCATGGGTGTCGCCACCGTTGGTCATCACGCCCTCCGCTGCTGCCATCACCGGGCGGCTGTACAACAGGAGAAATAGCATGCCCAAATTTGTAACCAGAACTCGCTTTAGTCTTTCTGACATCCGAACCATCCTTTCCCGAATGAATGTCCCCGGTATTGTCCGCGTATCTTCAACGCGTCATGAACAAAAGGTTTTTTTCTTCATTAAACCGCGCCCTTGTATAATTCACGGTCCATTTTGTCAAGGAAAAACCGTTTTTGTTGGATATGTAAGGCCAGTTGGAATTCCGTTCAAGTGAACCTCGTGTCAGTTCAGTCCCGAAAGGTTTTTTGGGATCCAAGACAAGCCAGGGATCGACAATAACATACGACTGGAATTCGACCTTGCTTCAATGACGATTCCATAGTAAGGTGCTGCAAATAATGAAGTAATCACTGGAAGAGGGCTTATGAAGATCGATCTTTCACGCTTTGAAAAGTGCCGGATCCTCGTGGTTGGCGACCTGATGATCGACGAGTATCTGTGGGGTGAAGTAGAGCGCATATCCCCGGAGGCACCGGTCCCGGTCGTTTCGGTCACGCGGGACACGACCACTCTCGGTGGCGCTGGCAATGTGGTTAACAACCTCGTTGCGCTCGGGGCAAAGGTCTCCGTGGCAAGCGTGATCGGGGCAGGCGAATCCGCCGAAGGTACGCTTCTGCTCAAACTTTTTAAGGACTTAGGTGTTGATACGAGCGGCCTCATTCAGGAATCAACGAGGCCCACGACCAAAAAGACCCGCATCCTTGCAGGGCACCAGCACGTCCTCCGGATAGACCGGGAAACGAACCAGGAGATATCCGGCGAACACGTGGACAAATTGATCCGGTTCGTCAGAGAACGCATTGATGCGTTCGACGTGGTGCTCGTCTCAGACTATGGAAAGGGGCTTTTGACAAAGGATCTGTTGAATCAGCTCATTGATGTGGCCAACCAGAATGAGAAGACTATCATCGTTGATCCCAAAGGGCTTGATTTCAAGAAGTACGCGGGAGCCACAGCGATTACGCCCAACAAGAGAGAGGCTTCTTTGGCCGCCGGCACCGAGATTGTGGACGATGTGTCCCTCATGACAGCAGGCGAAACGTTGGTTCAGGGTGTTCCGGTCCAAAAGGTGCTCATCAGCTGCGGCAAGGAAGGCATGGTCCTCTTTGAGCACGGGAACAAGCCGCACAAGATCTCGGCTGAAGCCCTACAGGTTTTTGATGTCTCGGGAGCGGGTGATACGGTTCTGGCTGTTCTCGGCTTGGGGCTCGCTTCAGGGGGATCTTTCAAAGAGGCTGCTGTGTTTGCCAATGTGGCAGCAGGCATTGTCGTTGGAAAGGTAGGCACCGCAACTGTCTCACGAGAAGAGCTTGAAAGATTCCTGGAATTCTCGACTCGGGGACTGGCAGCCAAACACAAAACACTGCCGGACCTGGCCTCCACAGCAGAACGCCTCAGGGCCGAGGGCAAAAGGATCGTGATGACCAACGGATGTTTCGATCTGCTCCATGTTGGACACATCAGACTCCTTTCTGAGTCGAAGAATATGGGTGACGTGCTCATTGTTGCCATTGATGATGACGAATCTGTGAAGACCCTCAAAGGGGAAGATCGGCCAGTCATTAGGGTACAGGAACGGCTTCGAATCATTAGCGCCCTGGATTCCGTAGACTACGTCACTCTTTTCTCCACTGAGGAACTCGAACAAGTCATTGAGGCCATTCAACCCGATATCCTGACCAAGGGGAGCAATTATACGACTGATACTGTTTTGGGTCGGGAAATCGTGGAACGGTCCGGCGGCGAGGTTGTCCTGATTCCAATCACAGAGTCGGTTTCTTCAAGCAGGATCATCAACCAGATCAAGCAAGGCGGTTCCGACAATGACTGATTGGGCCGCATGAAACATTTCATACGCCATGCCGTGGATTCGAGAGACGCCTGAAGGGGTTGTCTTCAAGGCAG
>JAFDFO010000221.1 GCA_019309815.1 Deltaproteobacteria bacterium | reverse complement strand
AATCCCGAGGCCGGCCACACATCTCCTTATCCCTCAGCCTCCTTGACAAAAAACCTCCTTTCTTGGTAATTGTCCTACAGATTCCGTACAAGTTGATGTGGACCCTTACTGAGAGAGCGCTATGGACTGACTATTGGAGCCCCGTTTCTCACAAAGAGAGCGGGGCTTAGTGGTTTGAAAGGAGGCACTATGAAAACGAAACTGATACCCCTACTGCTCATTCTTACAGTCGTATTTCTGTCAAATGCACTTGCCTCGGATAGACTCACACTCATAGAAACAGGCTTTGAGACCGTTGAAAGGAGCTATGGCCACGTGACGGGCTCATGGAAAGTCAAACTCAAGAACAATACCGAGGAGGATATAGGAGTGTCTATTACCATTAACTATCTGGACAAGGATAAGTTCAAGCTAGACTTCTCTTTTGAGACTGCTACCCTTAAACCAAACGAAACAAAAACTATCTCCGATACTAAGATGTTTACGGAGGAGGTCTGGAATAAGATAAAGAACTATGAAACCAAAGTGGAAGAACAGTAGGCTATAGAAAGAGGATCCTCTCCCGATTAGTTGTAGTTAATCAGGGCAAAATAAGTGTGTCATCTCCAATTGAGCAGGTGTGATGTAAGAGGGTTCAAGGATTCAAGGGTTCGAGTGAAAAGCAAAGACATATTCAAAGAAAGGAACCCAGATTTTGATGTCAGGAGATTTGGGCTTGATTGACAAAGGTGAATTGGGTACACAAAAAAGATATCGCAGAAATCGAAAGAATGTTAACGGCGCTGATAAAATCTTCAGAAAACAAACCCTTGAATCCTTGGACCCTCTTCTCCAACTAAATTGGAGAAGAACCGTAAAGGAGCGCGAATTATGATGAAGAGAACAAAGATGCTGGGCTCGGTGGGGATCGTGCTGGCTATTGTGTTTTCGGTTGCGGTTCTCACCATTCCTTCGGAGGCGGCAGCGGCGGCAAAAGTCTCGGCCGTTGAAGGGATGAGGTATAGTGTTGCTGCCTCATTGCAGGACAACCTAAAATCGCTTGTCGGTAAGAAGGTCTATCTGACCCTTGATTCGGGGAAGACCTTTGCAGGTCTTGTCAAGGAAGTCGGAAACAACTTTGTTCACCTAGAGAAGCTGGATGGGAAAGATTTCTTTGACGCACTGATCCGGATTGAAGATATTAGTGCTGTGGATGCGAAATTTCGAGACTTTCAGCGCTGATCAAGGGCCAGAGCGCAAGTCAACTAGCTGAAAGCCAAAGACTATACAGTATGCAGCAGAGGCGTTAAGAAGGGAGACCGTTTCTGGCCTTGGCTGGCTCGTCGGAAATAGAATATGGAGTCAGCTCGGAAGGCTCGGTCTCACTGGTGGCGTAGTTATTGATGAAGAATTCTATCTGAGATTTCTGGTGGTGTGTGGGGTTCATAAATCGCACGCCACGTCGCCTCGCGGTGATGGAAGTGGTAGGTGTCTTATCAGCTAATTCGAAATCCGAAATGGTTGTAGTCGGCACTTCATCCAAATAGAAATTGGTTTCAGGCAAGACTATGGCCAAGTCTGATCCGTTTTGCTCCTCTCCATGTGGCATATAACGAAAGGCAACACCGCCCTCGCTAATGTCTATGATTCGGCCCACTTTTTCATAATACCAGCCGAGCAAAATCAAAGCACCGTTGTCAACTTGAAACCGCTTATGTTTCCTTCGTTCAACTCGCTCATTTGTGCTATTCATGCTACCAACCCCTCCCTGGCGACGAGAAATCAACCCTATAATGCAGCATAGTCGAGTTGTTTGTGATGTAAAGAGGGATTTTAGGGGGTAGAAAGTGGGTATTTAGCATACCCACCCGCCTTCGTCCCGCTGGCGGGACTTCCTCCTTCGCCCTTTTGGGCTACGGCGGACAGGTCGGCGGACAAGCATGGCAAGTATGCTTTATTGTTGATTAAAAGAGTTACAGGGTTGTTCTTGTTATCCGGTTTAACCGGAAAAAGGGAATGCTGTTAGAGGAGTAAATCGCTGTGCCCGGCAAGTCGCGTTATTCGCTCGATTCGCCCCGCTGCAGAACGGCTGCGTGACGTAGCTCATCATCTGAGAGGATTTCCTGCTCCATCAGGATCTCTCCCAGCTTTCTCGCCATTCTGTTCAAGGCCCAGTCAATATCTTCGGGGGTTGAGTGCCCGAGCTCCTTGAGTATCGCGCCCAACTGCTTGGAGACCTTCTGCTGGTAATCCAAAGCCTCCTGCAATTCTATCACCGTTATACGTCCGGCTTGAATCAAGACTTGACCAATCGTGATCATCTGTTCTGACAACGCTGCTTCGAGTTCCTCTTCCTTTATGTACCCTTCGGAAATGAGAATCTGGCCAAGTTTGGGTTTGCGGAGCTTTGCCAGCTGGCGTCTTTTTTCTTCCCGGCCCCCGCGGTGCCATGCGAGCCTCAAGTCATTTTCCTTTTCCCATGCCTCATGCTGTACACTTATCATCTGGTCTCGATATCTTTTGCCAATCGCCCAGCACCCCAAACAATACATGCCCCGATGTGAGGTAAGCCATGTTTCACCGTAGAACTTCCTGTGCCCACTGCAAATATGCCGACCGCAAGCATGGCATTCCATAAGGGGCTTCATCCCGCTGGACTCCTTGTTATCCATCGTGCTGTAATCACAGAAATCACAACAGTATTCCAGGGTTACACTTGAATCGGCATTGTAGTGTTCCTTGATCATAGGTAGCACCTCCTCTTGGTTTAGGAGATTCTCGGGAAATAGGGGATGTTCACGATATTTTGATTCTTCTCCAATTTAGTTGGAGAAGAGGGTCCAAGGATTCAAGGGGTCAAGGATCCGAGGGTTTTTTCTAAAGATTTTATCAGCGCCGTTAACATTCTTTCGATTTCTGCGATGGCTTTCTTTAGTGTACCCAATTCACTTTATTCAACGAAGCCCAAGTTTCTTGCTAACAAAATCTGGGTATTTTTCTTGAACATTTTTTTGCTTTTCACTTGAATCCTTGGATCCTCGACCCCTTGAGCCCTCTGGGATCACGCCTGCTCAATTGGAGATGACACACTTATTTTGCCCTGATTAACTACAACAGATCGGGAGATAATCCTGATATTTTGATATTCTGACAAATTGAAGCCGAACTTTCAACAAATTTATCCGGCTAAGTTAATTTTTTTCCTCATAGATGTCTACCCTTTTTCCCTCGCTATGACCGTATCTGTCACACTCCTATGGTAAGATGTAAAAAAAGGCTCAAGGCACACCCGCCTTCGCCCCTTCGGCAGGCTTCCGCCTACGCTAAAGCTTCGGCGCGACAGGTCGGCGGACAGGTCGGCGTGCCAAGGGGCGCAACGGGCAAGAGGGTCTGATAAAATCAGGAGGGATCATCATGAGTCAGCTGGTGACACTGTACGAGAAAAAGAAGAGATCAACGCTGATTGATTGGGAGTGGATGGGGTCTGAAGTGGAAGCGGAATCTATTGAGATTCCGGTATTTGGGATTGTGGCCGCAGGTCAGCCGATTGAGGCCTTGTCGTATTCGCAGACCGTCTCCATTCCGAGGGACATGGTGGGTCGGTTCCGGATGTTTGCGCTTCGGGTTGAGGGGTATTCCATGCTGGACGAAAACATTCGGGACGGAGACCATATCATTATCGAGGCGAGAGAGACTGCGGAAAATGGAGAGACCGTGGTAGCTATGATAAACAATGAAAAGGTTACGTTAAAGAGGTTCTATATCGAGCCGGATCACATTCGTTTGCAGCCGGCGAATTCGAAGATGAAGCCGATCATACTCCACAACCATGAGATCAGGATTCGCATAAAGCTACGGCGCGGCAAGCCCACGCAGACCCGCCTTCGCCAAAGGCTACGGCGCGGCACGCAGACGCAGACCCGCCGTCGCATAAAGCTATGGCGAGGCAAGCAAAAGCAAATCTCTCACCCCGATACAGTCGTTCCTCCTTACGGGGCAGGCAGAGCTCACAGAGACCGCAGAGAGAAACCACGAGTTCATCTCCCGTCTTCCGCTAAACGCTTCGCGTTAAGCGAAAGCCGCATGCCCGCCAAAGTAACGGCGGGCAAGCCTGCAGCAGGCTACCTATCAGCCTATGTATTAACCGTAGAGTCAGGCAGGACCAACGGGGATCGACTGGCGGATGCTTTCATGTTTCGGTTGATGCTATAGGCGTGGAGCGAGAGGCGAGAGGTACTACAAGTTTTTCCCGGAGGTCGTTGTTGTACATTAGAAGAGTTGATAGCTGACAGCTGATAGAGGGGGAGTAAAGAGGGGACGCCCTAAATCTGATCTACGAGGTTTGCGAGTACTTCCTCGATAATCGGGCTTGGGTGCTTGAACCTTACGCCAATTCCCTCATCCGTGGCCCTGACAACTTCGCCAAGAATCTTCATGGGCCGCTCTTGATCCGGAAAGGATAGTAAAAGTGTGATCTCTTGTCCGACCGCCAGGGGTGCACGGGTTTCAATAAATAACCCGCTAGGGCTAATGTCTTGAATCAACTCTTTGTAAGCCTGATCCCCGGCGGAGAAATCGACTTCACTTACGTAAGGCTTCCTTGGGTGCTTCCGTTTATAGATCCCGGTCTTTTCCTCTAATTTCTTCAGTAGTACTTCCTGCGCATTCACAGGCAACCTGGAGATCAAATCAATCAAACGAGCAGTAACGCTACCACTGGCCATGTCTTTTTCGGAAGCCGCCATCGTATGAATCCCTCCGGTTTTGAATGGGGTGATTATGGTAGAATTCGAGGGGTGTGTCAAGACATGAGTATAAACAAAGGTATAAGGCAATATAGTTTATGCCTGACGGCTAATAGCTGGTATGTGAACTACGGGACGTCGATGAAACGTCAGCGCAGAGGCACTGACAAGAAAGTGAAGGAGAGCAAATGAGGAGAAGCGCTTGAAAGAAAGGGCTATAAGCTACCGCCCCAGTTTGCTGGCAACAAACACACGTACCGGACACGAACAGAAAAAAGAGCGGCCAAAAGAATTTCGAAAGCGACACCCGTGCGAGCAGTCAATTGGATTGGTGTCTACACAGAATTTTCTTGAGTTCCTCACGGTCCCTTTGCTGCATACAAAAAATATATCACCGATACAGGACCGGGGCAATCGCCTTTTATTACGTAGAAAACACTTAGACAAAATCAGTAGTAATGCAGAGAGAAAGAATATCGAGGCAAGAGGCCCGCCTTCGCCAAGGCTTCCGCCGTCGCTAAAGCTATGGCGAGACAAGCCGGCGCGGCAAGCCAAGGGGCACAGTGCGGTGGGCTCAAGGCTCGGCGGAACGAGCCCGCTCAAGGGCTTCCATAAAAGCTTCCCTGGTAAAGGGCTTCATCAAGTAAGGTCTATCCGAACTTTTCAGAAAGGCGAGGCTCTCGTCGCTGATATCCCCTGTCAGAAAGAAGAAGCGGCGGGTGAGTTGGGGTTTAATCTGTTCAACCTGGTTGTACACTTCTCGCCCGTCCATCCCGGGCATCCGCAGGTCGCACACAATGAGGTCATACGCCTCCTCTTGTATTTTCTGCAGAGCCAGCTCTCCGGCTGTGACAGCGGTCACTTCACAGCCTTCTCCGGTCAAGATTTCTGTGATCAGGTCGGTAATGCTCTCCTCATCGTCTACAACAAGGACCTTTTGGATATCCAGTTTACTGAGCTCGACTTCATGAGCTTCTTCAACCGAACCGGCAGTCGATTCGGCAACTACAGGCAACTCTACGATGAATGTGGTTTCCTCACCAGTGGTGCTCCTGAATTCCATCTTTCCGCCGTGTGCCTTGACAATCCCGTAAGATATGCTCAGTCCCAGCCCTGTCCCCTTGGTGTCGGACTTGGTCGTATAGAAGGGTTCGAAAATGTGGTTCTGCTGGTCGAGTGGTATACCCGGGCCTGTATCGCCGATTTCTATTCTGAGCCGATCACCATCATGACCCGTGCGAACCGTGAGCACCCCTGATTCTTCCCGTTCCTTCATGGCCTGGTGGGCGTTGTTTACGATGTTTACAAAGACTTGCTGTATTTGGCTGGGATCTGCCATGGTTTCGGGCAGCTGAGGATCCAGCTCAGCCTTGACTTCTATGTTGTTTACTCGGAAATCATACTCCAGCATATCAAGGACGCTACGCAAGATGTCGTTGAGGTTACACATCTGTTTTTCAGGAGAGGCCTGTCGTGCGAACGACAGAAGGTTTTTCACGATCTTGGCGGCGCGCTGTCCCTGACTCAATATCTGTCCTAAGTCGCTGACAGTCTTTTCCTCCTCCGTCTCTGTCAACATGATCTCAGTTCGCCCTATGATGGTCGTTAACGGATTGTTTAGCTCGTGAGCCACCCCGGCGATGAGTTGACCCAGGGCAGAGAGTTTGTCGGCTTGGATCACCTGTTGCCGGGCCTGATCCAGTCGCTGGGTCTGTTGATTGAGTGCCTGCTCCAGCGTCACAGCCGATTGTTTTGCATCTTGGAGTAGTCTTGCATTTTCCAGAGCAAACCCAATGTGACCGAGCAATGTATTCAGGAAGCTCATGTCCGACTCGGTGAATGCCTTATTATCCCCTCTTTTGGCAAGATTCAGCACGCCCAAAATCCGCCACTGGGCCCGAAGGGGCATACTGATGAAAGATGAGGTTTCATATTTGGGATCGTTGGCCTTTTGAAAGCGAGGATCTTTTCCTACATCTTCCACGAGCAACGGTTCCCCAGTCTGTACCACCTTGCCGGCAATGGCTTCCCCAACGCGCATGGTGGTATTGTCAATCACGGAGTCATCCAGCCCCTCAGCAGCGGCAATGCGCAGCGTTTGGGTCTCATCGTCCAAAATCATGATAGACCCGATCTTGGCATTTACGGCTCCCATGGTGCGTTGCAGGACGAGCTGGAGGACATCCTTTATGTCCGGGATGCGGGAAACCAGCTCGGTCAATTCGCTCAATGTGGACAGCTTATTAACCAGGCCTTCCAGCTCCCTGGTGTGCGCCTTCAACTCTGAGAGGGTTCTGTTGAAACCATCAGCGATGCGTGCCATTTCAGTCAGTTCAGCGGCACCCTCCGGTAGTCCCAAGCTAGTTATTTCCCCTCGTTCTACTCTGGCGAAATCCCGAGCCAGGGCATTCATCTGTCTGACAACGCGCAGGAAAAACAAAAAACCCAACACAGCAACGATCAGGGCTGCCCCCAATATTACCCATACCTTCCACTCCAGGATAAGGCCGTACTGGTTGAGCACAAAGAGGAACAAAAGCACAGGCAATACAGAACTCAGGCCGAAGAGGATTACAAACTTATACCTGAGAGTTTGTCCGTCAGACGGCTTTCGGGGTGTCATTGTTTCCTCCTTTCACAGCACCCTCTCGGATAGGAAGGGGTGAGCACTCAAAAACCCTACTTTCCTATCATTATTAGATTGGAACACAGATACTATTTTTTCACGGAGAAAATACGGTGGGAAAATCAGTAGTAAAGACAAAAGGAGTGGGGAGTGCGGAATGCGGAATGCGGAGTGGGGAATGCGGAGTGGGGAGTGCGGAGTGCGGAGTGCGGAGTGCGGAATGGGGAGTGGGGAATTAATAAAAAGGGATCATCTCCCGATTAGTTGTAGTTAATTAGGGTAAAATAGGTGTGTCATCTCCAATTGAGTAGGTGTGATCTCAGAGGGTTCAAGGGTTCGAGGATTCAAGGGTTCAAGTGAAAAGCAAAAG
>JAFDFO010000220.1 GCA_019309815.1 Deltaproteobacteria bacterium | reverse complement strand
GCGCTTGAAGATGTGCTCCATGAGTTTCCACCCCGTCCTCCATGGCTTGCTCCCGCGTAAATGTCGGCTATGCCTGGACCGTCATCGGTCAGAAATCCTAATCCATCCACTAAAATGCCTGAGCCGGAATCAACGATTATATCCGTGGCATTGATAATAACGCCTGAACCGTCCGGGCCGTCGTCAGGGTCTCCCTGACATTCTAAGGTGGCGTTATTAGTGATATGGAGATGAGCAATATCGTGCGTGCCCGGGACTAAGGCAACATCGCCATTGAGCGGATAGGTGGCATTCCAGAGTTCGTTCCACAATCCCGAGGGAACATATATGGTGCCGTTCTTGCCGTCCTCCTGTGTCCCGCCGTACAAGCCACGGGCACCACCCTTGGCACTGATAACCCCGTTGAATGTCCTTTTGCCTCCTCCCGCGGTCCACTGCAGAGAGATTCTTCCACCGCCGCCACCGCCGCCGGCGTTGTTGCCACCGCCACCATCTGCCATCACGAAACCAGAACCAGCAAAGGTGTCAGTGGAAATCCACATACTTCCACCGGCACCACCGCCGTGGTTGGTAGCCGTGGCATTCCCGCCGTTGGCTGAGATTGTTCCGTTAACGGTCAAGGTGTCTGCCACGACCAGCTTAACGGCCCCTCCACCTGGACCGCCGTCGCTGCTACCCCCTCCGCTGCCCAGGGCCGTAGGGTCGCTGAGCGAGCCATAAGTGGGACCCCTTTTGGTAGAATCCCACGGATTCCCGCCTAGCCCGCCATGGCCTGCACCGGCATAGGGGGTTTCGGCTCCCGGCCCCTGTTGATCGGGAAAGCCCTGGTCATTAGCACTGATTTCAGCCCCGGAAGCTACGGTGATGTTTACGGCATTGATGGCAATCCCTGCGCCGTGGGGTTCTTCCGCGGTTCCGCTTCCAATTGCCGAAACATCTCCTTTGCACAGGACAGTCCCGGAAAGAACTTTCAAACCTTCAGCTCCGGTTAGCGTGAGTTCTCCGCCCCCGTTGACGAAGTCGGCATTGAAGGTAACCTGTCCGCCATAATCATCCTCAAGGATAATGGAATCCAGGTTGTCTTCTACCCCATCTGCTATGCAGTCATCGGTTGAGTAGTCACCGTCAAATATGACCGTATCTCCAGGACCGGGTATCTTGTCTGATGACCAGTTGATCGCATCTGACCACAACCCGTTTCCATTTTCGTTATCCCAATAGATTGTTTCGGCAACCGTGTCTGTCTCGTAGAGGGTGCCATCTGCACCATCCCCATCTTCGCTTGACAGGGAATTGTCGCCACCCTTTATTCCACCAGCCAGGCTGATCGTGCCAGAAAAGGTCTCGGTCCCATAGCGAAGATAGATCCTGCCACCACCGCCGCCGCCACCATGACCTGCACCTGCGCCTCCGTTGGCATGGATCTTCCCTAAACCAGCCAGCGTGCCGCACGTGACTTTGATGGCTCCGCCTGCACCGCCACCCCCGTTGCTTCCGCTTTCGGCAGCGTTGCCGTTACTTACCAGGGAGCCATTTACGCTCAAGAAGCCGCTTGTATTTATTTCAATTGCCGCACCACCCCGGCCGCCCCCTACGGTGCCAGCACCTGAGCCCAGGTCGTCGGGATTTGCTGGAGATCCGTAAGTTGCGCCTCCTTCGCCTCCATCATCCGAGTCTCCGCCCTGGCCTCCATAGCCCGCACCGCCTCCATATACAGATGTTCCTATCTCGCCCGCACCGGGTCCCTGTTCGGGGAGAAATCCTTGACCAGTGGCCGTGACGCTCGCGCCCACACCACTGACACCGTTAATGTAGACGTTGACTGCGTTCATAGTAGCGCCGTTATCCGTGCCAGGAGAGACCAGCAAGGCATTGGTTTGGGAATAGTACGTAGCTTTTACCCAGGCGTCAGACCTGGCTACATCAGAGATTCGCACTTCATCGAGACGTCCGTGGAGCGTAGACGTGGACGCGCTTCCCATACGAAAGCCCCCCCAAGCGGTCGGGGCGCTTTGTCCTTTAGAAGCAAGTAATTGACCATTCTTGTAGAACTTAGCTACGCCGCCACTGAACGTATAGACAAAGTGCTGCCACTCGTTCAGGACAAGTGTGTTTGCTGGCAGGTCGCTTGGGGCAAATCGGTTGGCGACGGCAGTACCTACATAGAGGGCCCCGTCTGCAGCGGTATGAAACAAAAAGGCGTCCCAGCCATTAGCAGCCCCCACAGCCTGATTATAATCAATGCGTGTTAAAGGGTTGATCCAGAACTCAAGAGAGAACGCAGTGGGTTGCCAGGTGAGACTGGGAACGTCTATGTAGTCATCCGTCCCATCAAAATCAAGACTGCCATCTACCTTACCGAGTACCTGGTCATGATGAGTCATACTTCCGATAGAGGTGCCATGGTTGGCACTGGCTGTGGAATCCTGCATCTGGGGGGACAGTCCTGATGGATCTTCAGACAGATGCCAGACCCCTTCGAAATTGGTATTCCAAGTCCCAGCAGGACTCTGCTGACTGGAAGCACCACTGTTCCCGTAGTACATATAGAAGACCGTATCCTGATCTGCGCTCACCGAGGGGATCTCCACGTGGGCAATCAGTTCTTCACTTCCCGCAGCATCCAGGTACTTCTCTAATTCATGGTCCACCTTCGTGATCCCGTCTGCTGTAGTAAACAGGATGTCGTCTCCGTCGGCCTGCGCTTCTCCGAAGACATCGGACACATCAGTGGTCAGCCGAACCAGAACAGGGAAGTCTGTTAAGATCTCATCTATCTTGGTGTGGTCTATGGAGAACTTCTGGCAGTATTTCCAGCTTGCGTTGTACCAGGCTGGGGGAAGGGAATGGTCTTCCTTGATGATGGCAGGGTCGCCAGTAGCAATGATCCGGGCGGTGTCAGTACTTAAACCGGGGCTTCCTATGTTGATATTGTTTGTGGCTGTTAAGCTCTTGTCACCAAGGATCTTGAGTGTGGCACTGTTATTTACCGTGACGATTGTGGCCTGCATGTCGGTGCCGAGCACCACATACATGTTGGACCCGTTGACCGTGAAGTCCCCGGTGAGATTCAGCTGGCTGTCATCGTTCGTAATGATTTTTGCGTAGTTTGTTTCATTGGTTGACCATCCGCTGAGTGTTACGCTCTCGGTCAGGGCATCGTAGCATTCGGCAACGGCAATGGCTGACTGACCCGCGTCTGAAACGGTCACCGAGATGTTTGCATTGCTCACCGACCGGACTACATCATTGTCACTGAACGTTCCCCCAGAGATATCCTTGAGGAGAATCTGTCCGCTGTCCGTGCCGGTGACATGGACACAGGTAGCTGTCACATTGGGGTCGGTCGACTTCCTTACGCTCACCCCATCACCGGGGACCCCCAAACTTCCTTTGGCATCCCAGTTGAAGACCTTTGTGGAAGGAACGGTCAGATCACACTGGACATTACTCTCCCAGGCCCCGAGCGTAGTGTAATCGCCCCCACTATTCTTGATGGTGCAGACGAACTCCGTAACCGCGTTACTCTCCGGTTCATATGCCACCTCAAGGTAGGGAAGAACGCCGCTGGTTCCGTTCTCCGTGGGGCGAAAATACTTCCTCGTGTTGCCGATACCCTCACTGTCATTAATGAGGACGACGCCATATTCACTCCACTCGCCATTGTACCAATTGCGGACCGCGTTGGTTAGGTCCCACGAGTAATACTGGTTGGTGCCAGTAATCGTCGTGCCGCCTTCAGGCGTAGCCCGCCTATCAGCCGTGCTGTCTTCGCCTGTGACATCACTCGCAGCACTGCAACCCACTGTATTCCAGGGCAGAGAAGTATACCGGGCGTAATTCCAGCAAGAAGAACCCGTCTCGACAACCGCGTTTTGGGTTCCCTCTACCCAGTCCAAAAGTACCCGATAAGCACTGACTGTACGATCACTGGTATCGTCTTCAGTGTGGCAGTAGAGATACATCTTGGCCGAGACAATCACCTGCCCT
>JAFDFO010000219.1 GCA_019309815.1 Deltaproteobacteria bacterium | reverse complement strand
TAACCTTTTTCATCCTTGGGGCACTGGCCAAGTAAAGGACACGGCAAGAAATGATAGGAGCCACCTCTATCTAAATCTTGTCATCAAAGTACAGAAACATGCTAACCCCTGAACGCCGACAAGAACCCAACAGTGAACTAAAACGTATCCTGGATTTGTCGTTTCAAATCTCCGTCCTTGCACCGTCCATGAGGCCATTCATTCGTTTTGCCAAGCAAACAGACAGATTGTATGGCAAACAGTCAACGGAAATGCGCCCCTCTCTTTTTTGGGATTTTGACGATACGCTACAGAAGATTCTTCTAAAGATCGCTAGGACAATCGCGACACCAGAAGAGATATGGCAATCGCGCGCAGAGCGTTCCAGGAATGGCTTTAGTAGCGCATTTGTCGAGAGGAAGAAATGGGAGTTGGACGAACTATCTCTCCGCAAAACCAAGCCATGGTTTGAAACTACACCAAGAGAGGAGTTCGTCTTTGCGAGAATCCCACATAGAAGCCGCCTTCTATATGTCGGCTGTGATTCAGGGATAGAGTGTTTTCCGTTGGCTGAAAGAGGGCATCAGGTCACTGCAATCCACACGGATCCCGAAATGGTCGAGGTTGCCAACGACTGGGCGAGACATTTCAGATTTCCCTTCAAGGCCATTTGTGCGGACCTCCCGGAGTTCACTTCTGCCCGTGAATCGTTTGATTCCTTTATTATTGACTTCTATGGATCCCATCCCTCAATGGAACAGGTTATTACTGCTCAGAGTAACTTAGCAAGGGTGATCACCGACGACGGCCTGGGTTTTGTGGTGGCAAAGCGCAAGAAGTTTGCTTCATATTGGTTTTTGATGAACACATGCTATCCAAGTGCAATGACCAGATGGCTGATGAAACAGGCCCCCCTCGACTTTTACTACTCAAAATTCGATTCAGCAGAAGAACGGCTTCTATATGGTGCTTATAACAGGAGTTACACTTCGGAGACCCTGGCGTCGGAATTGGGACTCTCCTTCGATGTATTGGAATGTCAATTTGAAAAGTATGATCCACGTTATGTGATGGCCGTTGTTCGAAGGAAAGACCAACCCGATATCACTACGCATCACAGAAGAACTCCCGTTGTTGATGAAAATAATGGGCTTTCGAAACCCTACGTTTGGCTGACATCAAATGTACAATCCATTTGTGATATTCTTAAATCTCACGAACAACAGCTTTCTCAATACTTCGACAATAGACATTTTTTCCCCTGCAAGAACCCGTTGCAAGTCGTGGACACAAACATGTCAGAATTCATCGATCTGCTTATTGAGGTGTTCGAGACAATTCCGGCGCAGCTGCGCTGAGGAGGACTTTGGGTATTCGGTATTGGGTATCGGTACTAGTTAATAATTAAAAGGGAGGTGGCTATGGAAACACAAGAATTTACAACGTTTGAAGATTTGGATTGCTGGAAAGCGTGTACGGAAGTGCGGAGGTTTGTAAGCGATCTCGTCAAGAAGTACCCACAGGAAGAGAAGTTTTCCCTGGCTATGGACATGAAGAGGGTGGGCAGGTCCGCGACTCATAATATCTCAAGGGGCTTCGGGCGATTGCAGCATTACGACAACATGAGGTGCTGTCGGGCCAGTCGAGGTTCATTATACGAACTGGTCGACCAGTTAATCACGTCAAAAGACGACGGCTACATATCATCAGCGGAATATGAAAAAGGCAGGGCCCTGATTACCAGCGCCCTACCCCTCTTGAACGGTTACATTGGTTACCTTGATAAACAAAAAGAACAAGCAACTAACAACAAAAAGCTTTGAATCCAATTCAAGGCACACCTGCAATACTGCTAAGACAAAAGGCGGTTCAAGATTAATGCTTGAACCGCCCTTTCTTGTTTCCGGTTTTTTGCGCCTTCTATTTTCAGGCCTCTATGATGACTATGTTAACACGAGATAAACTCTTTGTACAATGTGTGCTCCCTCCCCTGCACTATGCTATCCGTCTTCTTGCCCCTAGCCTCTTATGGTGTGGACTCTTTCGCCCTGCGCCTTGCTTTATCTATACGACTCTGCCTGCTTTTCAAACAACTGAGCGTACTTCCCGCCGCGCCGAAGCAACTCGTCATGTGAACCGCTCTCCGTAATGCTCCCCCCATCGAACACAAAGATGCGGTCGGCCATGCGCACGGTAGAAAAGCGATGGCTGACCAAAATGGCAGAGCGGCCTTCCATGAGTCGCCGAAACCCCTTGAAGACTTGGTATTCACTCTTCGCGTCTAACGCGCTCGTGGGTTCGTCCAGAACCATGATCTGGGCGTTGCGCATAAAGGCCCGCGCCAGAGCCACCTTTTGCCATTCGCCCACGCTCAGTTCCTCGCCGTCCTCAAACCATTTGCCCAGGATGGTGTCATACCCCTTAGGCAGTTTGGCAATCATATTCTCGGCGTCCGCATAACAGGCCGCCATCATAATCTCTTCTTTCTCATTGGGAACTTCTATGTTCCCAAACCAGATGTTTTCCTGAGCTGTCAGATGATACTTCACATAGTCCTGAAAGATCACGGTGATTTCCCGACGAAGGGCTGATGTCTCAAATTGGCGCAAATCGATGTCGTCCAGGGTGATGCTGCCTGACACGGGATCGTACAACCGGCAAAGCAGCTTAATGAGCGTGGTTTTTCCTGAACCGTTTTCGCCCACCAACGCCACCACTTCTCCAGGGTCGATCGATAGAGAGACGTCCTGCAGGACCATCCTATGACTATTTGGGTACTGAAAACTCACATGGTCGAACATAATTCCCTGTCGCATGGGCCGAGGCACCGGACTGGGACGAGTCGGTTGTTTCACCTTTGGCTCAAGATCCAGGAACTCGTAGAGATTGGAGAGAAATAGATTGCTCTCATAAAGATCAGCCAGGCCGCCCAGCATCTCCCTGAGATAGCCAAGGCCCCTCTGAAAGGCCCCGAAATACATTACCAGGTCGCCCAAAGTGATAGCACCGTGCACAGTACGGTAGGCAATGAAGCCAAATGAACCAAACACCGCTATTGTTGCACAAGCCTGGGCCCCTAGCTCAGCAGTGGAACGTTGTCGCGTGATCTTCAGCTTCTCACTTCGAAGCTGTTTCCGCATATCGCTGAACCGCCGGATAAACAGGTCACCCAAGCCAAAGAGTCTTATCTCCTTTGCATGAACATCGCCTGTCAGCATCCAATTGAAGTAACTAGATTTTCGTTCTACTGGCGTCCGCCCGCGTTGCCATTGGTAGATTCTCCCGGAATGTTTCACCCGCACCAGGATACCGGGCATTGCGGCGACAAACAGAATGATTGCGATTAGCCAGTGGAAGGTTAGTAACAATGCGGCGATGGCGAGAAGGGAAATGCTGTTTTGGCCCAACCGGACCAGGCTATTGACGATCTGGGTGGGACGGTACGGACCTTCTTGTTGAGCGCGGTGCAGGGTGTCAAAGTATTGTGGGTTTTCATAATACTCAAGATCCACTTCAATCGACTTGGCATGCAGGACATCATACATGTGGTCTGTAACAGTCAGGGTCTGTGCTTCGTTTACAAGCCTTGCCAATAACTGGGTGACAGCATTGAGCAGAGCAACGCCGGCCGCGAGACCGATGAGGATCGCCACATGCCAGAAGGCTGCATTCTTGTCAGGAGCGGTGAGAGCGAACGTAACCGCATCCACGATCAGCTTCATAAGATAAAGCGTCACAAGCGGCAGCACACCCTGTACCAGAACCAGAATCATGCTGGCGAAGGTCCAGCCCGGCGCGGCCTTGAACACAAAACGCATCGCCCGGTCAAGACGCAGGGCGTGCCTTACCTTTTGAGTTATGGAATCATTTTGTTTCATTTGTTCAACCTAATCTTTACCCAAAACAGCCCGCCAGAAAGACGGCGGGTAAATCCGCCAAAATTACGGCGGGTAAACCTTGAGCTAAAATGGAAAAAAATGGTTAGAATAATAGCCTACCCGCAATCTCCTATGCCG
>JAFDFO010000218.1 GCA_019309815.1 Deltaproteobacteria bacterium | reverse complement strand
GTAAGGAGCTGCACCTGGATGCCAAGGCAGGGAAGTCGAGCATTGTGTTGGATGAGATTTACCCCTGGCTTATGTCGTACGAAAAGATAGCCAGTGGACTCCAGGTGCTCAAATCATTGTCGGGAACCGTATCCCCGTCTGCCCTCAGCCTCAAAGGCCCCATCTCAAAACCAAAGGACTGGAAGTTCCGGGTGGCAGGTCATGTGAAAGACCTTGCCGTGGACACGTCCCTGTTTCCGAAGCCAATCACGGTAACCCAAGGGAAGTTTGAAGCAACCCCTGAAAAAATTTCTGTGACAGATGCCCGAACAGACGCACTGGGTGCATCATTGCAGATATCGGGTTTTGTCGAGGAGTATCAGAAAGGGGTTAATAAGACTGAGGCTACTTTCGCCGGCACCATAGAGCCGGAAGCAGTAGAATGGGTCTCAAAGCTTATCCATCTGCCGCGTGAACTCTACCTCAAGTCTCCTGTGTCTGTTTCGGACGCGCGTCTTGCATGGGAGAAGGGGGTTGGGTCATCTTTCTCAGGCAAGATGGCTGCAGAACGGGGTACCACCATCTCAATGGATATTATTCACAACCCCGGGGAGCTGATGGTCAGGGAATTGCTCATCAAGGATCAGAAATCAGATGCTTCCATCACGTTCAATCTCAAAGGGAAGGAGTTTGGCCTGAGTTTTTCCGGAGAATTGTACAAGTCAACCCTGGATCGATGCTTGCTCGCAAACGAGTGTCTCGAAGGATGGATCAAGGGGGATTTCCAGACCCAGGTTGCGTTAGACCAGCCTGCTGAAACGGTTGCCAACGGAAAACTCAAGGCTGAGAACATTGCCCTCCCGTGGATACTCAAGGTCCCGACAACGATTCAGGATATTTCTTTAGACGCCAAGCAAAACAATCTCAGGGTGGAATCGGCAGTTGTGACATTAGGGGACGACCGCATTACCCTCGACGGCGACTTGACAGCTAAGGATGAAGGGCTCGTGTTTGATATGAATCTGGCTGCGCCGGAGATCGAGTGGGATCATATACGAAAACTCCTGGGTCAAGACGGAGAAGAGGGTGAGAAGGGTAAAGAGACTAAAGAAGAAGCGGCCAAGCCGCCCAAAGATTCATGGGACCTGCCCGTGCGGGGGGTTCTCAGATTGAAGACATCAAGCTTTGTCTATGACGGTCTTAAATGGACCCCTTTTCACGCCGATATCTCCTTTGACCGGAACAGGGTGTCTGTTGACGTCAAGGAAGCGAACCTGTGCGGCAGCATTGCTTCTCCGGGGACCGTGAGTGTCACTCCCAAGGAACTCCAGCTCGATTTCAAGCCGACTGCCAAGAAACAGGAATTAGATGACCTACTTGCCTGTGCAGTGAACAAAAAAGGGCTTATGGTAGGCAAGTTTAACCTTGATGGGGAAGTCAAAGCCCAGGGAAAGGCAAAAGACGTAGCTAGGTCCCTCCAGGGAGACCTGAAGTTTACTGCAGGTAAGGGACGGATTCACCGCTCCAACGTCTTGGTGCAGATCTTCGGGTTTCTCAATGTCACCGACATTTTCAAGGGGGAGCTTCCCGACCTCGTAGAAGAAGGATTTGCCTATGATTCTATAACGGTTATGGGGAGTTTCCAGGGTGACAAGCTGGTGGTGAGCGAGGCTATTGTGGATGGCCAATCGATGCAAATATTCGCCGAGGGTAACGTGAATCTCACGGACAAGACGCTGGATTTCACGGTTGCCGTCGCCCCTTTGAAAACCATAGATTTCATCGTCAGCAAGATTCCGCTGGTTAACTACATCCTGGGTGGAACGCTTATTTCCATCCCAATGAGCGTCAAAGGCGATTGGGGAGATCCAAAGGTCACAGGCCTGTCTGCCAGCGGCGTTGGATCCGGGCTGATGGGCATCATAGAGAGAACCGTGAAGCTCCCCGTTAAACTCATAGAACCCCTGGCGCCGGAAGAGAAGAAGAAATAAAAAAAGGGTTCAAGGATTCAAGGGTTCGAGTGCAAATGCTTTAAAGACCACTGAAGGGTCCGAGGGGTCAAGGCTCCAAGGATTCAAGTGAAAACCAAAAGAATATTCAAAGAACGAGTTTGATAAGGTTTTAAAAAAAGGAAACCCTTGAATCCTTGACCCCTTGAATCCTCGAACCCTTTTGTCCAACTTAAGAAGATAACCGACGGTCGGGGACACTTATTATTGGGGGATACTAACATGTGTGAGAGGGAAGTAACTCGCCGTCAATTCTTGAGAGATGTGGCTGTGACGTGTGCGACCACCGGTCTGATTGTGAGCCCCTTGTCCGCAGGGGTGGCACTGGGAAAAGAAGAGCCAAAAGAGAGTGTGGACACCCAACCCAAAATGGAGTACCGGTCCCTCGGAAAGACAGGCCTGAAGGTATCAGCCCTCAGTTGTGGTGTAATGCAGCTAAAAGACCCTGCCGTTTTGTTTGAAGCCCTGGATAGGGGAGTTAACTACTTTGATACGGCACATGGATATCAAGGCGGCAAGAACGAAAAGATGCTAGGTAAGGGACTGAAAGACTATGGAAGAGACAAGGTGTTTGTTGCCACAAAGGTGCCTCCTTATGAGAGAGGCATAATGGGCAAGCAGCTGCGAGACACATCGACGATGGAAAAGATGCTGGAAAAGAGTCTGCAGAGGCTGCAGACGGACTATGTGGATGTGCTGCTTCTACACAACATTGTAGATCCGAGCTGGCCGGGGAATGAGGACATGATGTACTTTCTTGCAAGGCAGAAGCAGGCGGGAAAGGCACGCTTTGTGGGGATTTCTTTTCATGCCGACGGGAGCAATTACGTCGATATTGTAAACGAAACGCTAAAGACCAAGTTCTATGACGTGTTTCTGGCAACGTATAATTTTAAGAGCCCGCCTGAACATACCGAGGCATTGAGACTCGCCCGAAGCAAGCAGGTCGGGATTATTGCCATGAAAACGCAGGCAGGTGGGTATGACAAAGGGGTCACTGGGGGGTTGAATCCCCACCAGGCCGCCCTGAAGTGGGTCCTCGACAAGGATTTCATCGATTGTGCCATACCGGGCATGGTGAACAGGGACCAGCTGTCACAAAACATTGCTGCAGTAGGAAAAAAGCCGGGGTGGAGCGACAGAAAGGTTCTTGATTCCTATTATACTGCAATCAAGGATTGCTACTGCGTCAGGTGTGGCGAGTGCGCCTCTTCGTGTCCTGGACATGTTGACATCCCCTCTATTCACCGCGCCCTCACATACTGGGAGGGCTACAATGACCCGGAGCTTGCCCGCGCTGCCTATGGTGAGCTGTCAACCCAAGAAAATGCCCATGCCTGCATGGATTGCTCCTCGCCCACCTGCAGATGTGCAAACGGAATCAAGATAGGAGAACGCATGCGCTATGCCCACAGAATTCTTGCATAAGAATATGAAAGGCAATCGATCAGTCGTACATCACCCTGCGCTTTTTGTTATCTTTGTTCTTTTGATGTGCTGGTGTGCGTCAGGGGTTTCATCTGCCTGGGGATGCCCCCTCCTGCCCCACGGTCCCGAGATACCCGGATGGCAGATGACGGACAAACCTTACCATTACAATCCCGAAGATCTTTACAAGTACATCAATGGCGAAGCCGAGTCTTTTCTTGCGTACGGGTTTGTCTCATTGAAGGGAGTAAACTACTCTACCGAATCAGAAAGCAAAGACACCATAACGGTCGACATCTACAACATGGGAGAAAAGCTTAATGCCTTTGGTATGTTTCAGTCAAAGAGAGGGAGTGAGTCATCCTCTTCAAAAATCGGTGCGGCCTCTTACGGCACAAACGGTTACCTAGCCTTCTACAAGGGCCGGCGCTATGGAAAGAACAGCATCTGGTCATTGCCCGTAAGGTGGCAGACAAGATGAAAGGGGATGCTCTGCCCCCTCACGAGCTTTCTTATCTCCCTGAATCCGGCAAAGTCGACGGCTCTGAGCAGTATATCAAGGGGGGCATTCTTGGTCATGCATTCCTGGATAGGGGCCTTGTTTCCGAGCACAGAGTTGGCGGTGACGTTGTTTCTACATTCGTGGCCCTCTTCCCCTCAAAGGAAGATGCTGCCCACTCCTTTGAGGCGCACAAGGATTTTTTGCAAAAGGGCGGGAAGAAATGTTTGCCCATAGATGGAATTGGGCAACGCGGATTCAGTTCACAAGAACCGTATCACAAGAACATTCTCGTTGCACAGGAAGGGCCTTTTGTCATCGGGGTCTACGACCTGCCTGAGGCACAACAGGGAATGGACTTGTTGAAGGATATGGCAAAGAGAGTAAAACCCGCCCAATAGCTTGAAATACAATCTACAGGAAGCAATAAGAGAACAAAGATAAAGGGAGGCGCGCATAATGAAAAGAGTATTGGTTCCGCTTTTAGTTGTGAGTCTACTGTTCATCGCCCATACCACCTTTGCGCAACAATGTGCCAAGCAATGCCGGTCTGATTGCAAGAGTTATCTGATTCACACCGAGGGCACAGCCGAGGTGACAGGCCAGAATGATTCAGCCAGGATTTCCGTTGCCGTCGTGACCGAGGGAAAGAACCTGGATCAGGTCAGCTCAGACAATGCTCTCAGAATCAAGGCGGTCCTTGGGGCTATCAAGGGTTTGAACATTCAAGACCTCAAGCTTGAGACTTCCAATTACCGGGTGACACCCCAAAAGGACTACAAGGCCAGACCGCCCGTGATCAAGGGGTATGAAGTGCACAATTCGGTTCTGGTGACACTTGAAAAGTTTGCGCCGGAAGACCTGTCCAAGCATGTGTCCCAGGTTGTCGGCGAGGCCCTCGAAAGCGGTGCCAACAACATCAACCACATTCAATTCTACATCAAAAATAAAGAGCCGCTGGAAAAAGAAGCTTTGACTCTGGCTACGCAGGAAGCAATAGACAGGGCGAAGATCCTGGCCAAAGCAGCCGGCGTGAAGCTGAAACGAATCGCTTCACTCAGCACGCGTCCCACGCACGTTCCGCCCAGGCCGCAGATGATGCGCAAAGCCGCTATGGATACGGAAGCCGCTGCAATGGCGCCGCCGATCGAGATAGGGGAGAGTGAGATACGCGTCCAGGTGACTGTGGCTTACGAAATAGAGTAGCTGTCATAACTCTCGACTTATAGTTGGCCCCAAACGGACGCCACTCCTTTCCTTAGGAGAAATGAAAATGAAAACAGCTCTGCGGAGCACGTTACTCCTGATACTCACAACTGTCATGCTGGTTCCCGCTGTATGGATGAATCATGCCCTTGCAGCACTTCCCTGCACTTACGACATCGCCCCGTGGATGGACCACTTAGGCTCTTCCGGCGGCTCAAACAGTGTGAGTGTTACTGCTC
>JAFDFO010000413.1 GCA_019309815.1 Deltaproteobacteria bacterium | reverse complement strand
CTGAAACGTGAAGCGTAGGCGGTCGTACCGCGCTGTACATACAAATTCGTGGAGCTGGTAAGGTGCCCGGTCAACTGTGAATCACTATGTTCGTTTATTCCTGAGCCACTGCGTCTATGCAGTATGACTATACTTTTGGATGTATCTACCGCCGGGCTTAGAGTTATGTTGATCGAAGCGACACCCGCATCAAGTATTTCGGTGTCTTCCTGGACGATTATGTCAGGGTGCTGTATGACCGAATAGGAGACATTGGCGATCTCACCGCTGTTGTTGCGCCGCAATCTGAGTGCAGTACCATCACTCAACAACTGGCCGTTGACCAGAAAGCGTTTGGGCGTGGTATTGCCGTACTGGTTATTAGTAGAGTGAAGAAGATAAAAGGAGTGGGCAAAGTCAACCGTCGTGCCAAGAGGGATGTCTTTCAGAGTCTCTGTGGATGAAAGCGTGGTTTCGCCGGACTGAACCAAATAGTCGACAGCGAATGCACCTCTACTGGTGAAGCCCAACACAAAGACCAGGCAGACAATGGAGGCGAGCAGGAGAGCTCTGCTATGTCGAAGTTCGTTCTTTGAAATCATGAGAAGGCGTCTGTATTGAGGACTGCCCAGAAAGCTGTGCAAGTAACGGACCAGACTTAGATAGGAATTGAGCCGATTTTGATGGGTTGAGCCATAATATGGCGGGGTCCATGGGGGTCCCTGTTGCACCTCACCCTCCAAGGCATCGCGATTGATACTGAAGACAGGTTTTTATTTCCTATAATGTCAACAGGTTTTGGCAGTCCGGAAAGATTGAATGACTTATAGTTGATAGGGTTTACAAATTGGTTGGATGCCAGAAAAAAGCAGCAGGAAAGGGTGGCATTTTCCTCTACCAGGAGAATATCCAGTAGGATGGGTTCTAAACAGGTCGTATCAGGGGCTGTCTATTGTCAACTATTTGACCCAGGGGGCACAATTTCCGTCAAGTAGATGACGGCACATTTTCTTTGTATTTTCAGGCTATTAAAGGTCAAGGGAAGCCAGGGATGGGTCCTCTCCACCCATATGTCTGGACGAATGTACGGGAAGTGTCAGTGAAAACAGTAAGTTAGGAGAGAGCGATGGTGGGACAGGGTTTATTCCCCACACCCTAACGGCCTTTCCACTCTGGCCCTTTCCACTCTGGCTTTCTCTTCTCCAGGAACGCGGAAAGCCCCTCCTTGGCATCCTCGGCCAGCAGATTGTTGACGATCACCTCTTTGGCATGATCGTAAGCTTCGGTGTCAGCCAGGTTTACCTGGGTGTAGAAGGCCTTCTTTCCAATGCTGAGCGTCAGGGGACTCGATTGGGCGATCGCTTCAGCCAGGGCCATGGTTTCCGTGGCCAGCTGATCCACAGAAACGACCTTGTTGATCAAGCCGTATTGCTCTGCCTCATGCGCTGAGATCATCCGTCCGGTAAAGAGCATATCGAGGGCGCGTTTTCTCCCGATCGCCCGGACAAGGGGAACAGCCGGCGTGGTGCAAAAGAGGCCGATCTTGACACCGGGGGTTCCAAAGAGCGTGCCTTCTTCGGCCACAGCCAGATCACACGCGGCCACCAACTGACAGCCGGCTGCTGTTGCAACGCCGTGCACCTGAGCAATGACGGGCTGCGGCAGGCGCTGGATCTCCTCCATGACGTCCACACACGTGTCAAAGATGGCATTGTAGTATGTCACCTCGTGATCGACCAACTGTGAGATATCATGACCTGCACAAAAGACCTTGCCCTCTCCTTTGATGATAACGACCCTCACATCTTCGCTGCTCTTTATTGCTGTGAGCAAAGCACTCAGTTCTTGCAGCAGTTCTAAAGAAAGGGCATTCCTTTTCTCGGGCCGGTTCAGCGCAATGATACCGACCGGACCCTCTGAGGCGAACTTCAGATAATTGTAGCTCATGTTTTCCTCCAGCTATGAAAGGCCCTATCGTTTAGTCATTCCTAAGCACGACTCAACGACTCAACTGTTGGGCGAAACAAACACGACCGCACCCATGGGAAGTACAGAACACCTTTTGCCGCGTGTTTCCGCGGCACCTTGATCTTCGTCCAGGATGTCTTCAGGAGATTCCCTGCCCGTATCTATGATGCGAAACCAACGCTTTCCTGGCTTAAGCGGTGGAACCTGAAAGCTGTGCTTCACCCTGTCGCCGTTCAAGGCGACATAGAAATCGTCATCCCTTCTCTCGTCGGGTAGTTCAGACCCGTCCAGCATAAAGGCAAGAACTCTGGAGCGTCCAGACCAGTCCGGCTTGTTCAATGTAAGGCCG
>JAFDFO010000217.1 GCA_019309815.1 Deltaproteobacteria bacterium | reverse complement strand
ATCGAAACGCCCCGGATCGGTCGTTACCGTGTTGTCGTGTTCGGGAAAAAAGGGAAGTGAGAAGTATAAAATGAATTCTTATCACGCAGATTTGAAGCAAAAGCTGACTACACCGCAGGATGCCGTGAAGAAAATAGCAGATGGTGACCTCATTGTCCACGGGCCCCTTAGTGCTGAGCCCCCTGCCCTCTTGGCTGCTATTGCCGACAGGGCCAGGGCAGGCACGCTGAAAGACATCAAAGTCTATTCTCTACTCCCACTGGAACATGCCGGTAAAACAGTCCTGTCTCCCGACCTCTGTGAGGTCATTCATGGCTATACCTGGTTCGTGAGTTCTTCAGACAGAGATCTGGTCAAAACAGGCCATGATTTCTTTGTGCCCAATTATTTTCATCAAATTCCAAGATTGTGCCGGGAGTTCATGGACATAGATGTCACCATCACCGCCGTTTCTCCCATGGACAAGGCAGGCTTTTTCAGCTTTGGCACGGCCAACGATTTCATCTCGACATCTGCCAGACACTGCAAAACGCTCATTGTGGAAGTGAACGAAAACATGCCAAAGGTATTTGGGGATTCTCTGCTTCACATTTCTGAGGTAGATGCAGTCGTGGAAAACCATGTCCCCTTATTGGAGATGAGAGTTCCGGGGTCAAGACCCGAAGACGAGACTGTTGGCGGATATGTCGCAGACCTGGTTCCTGACGGGGCCACGCTTCAATTAGGGATTGGAGGTATCCCCAACGCTGTCACGGATTATCTAACGGGACACAAGGACCTCGGCATTCACACAGAGCTTTTCTGTCCGGGCATGGTAGATTTGATAGAAAAAGGTGTTGTCACAGGCAGAAGAAAGACGCTGCATCCGATGAAGCATGTCTTCACGAACGCTTTTGGTAACAAGAAGATGTATGATTTCATGAATACAAACCCGAGTATGGAAAGCTATCCCGTGTCCTATGTTAATAACCCTGCGGTCATTGCCCAGAACGACAGGATGATATCGATTAACTCCATCATTCAAGTGGACTTGCTGGGACAGTGCAACGCTGAATTCCTTCACGGCTCCGAGTTCAGTGGAACAGGCGGACAGCTTGACTATGTGCGCGGGGCCTTCAATTCCTATTCCACGGCGGAAGGCGGTGAGGTTTCTCGCGTAGTACCGCGCTTTGAGTCGGGTACAGTCGTAACGACACCGAGAATGGACACGGAGTTTCTTGTCACGGAGTACGGGGTGGTCAACCTGAAGGGAAAGTCCACAAGAGAAAGAGCACTGGATATCATCAGCATTGCCCATCCCAAGTTTAGAGACGACCTGCTGAAGGAGGCTGAGAAGATGTGCCTTGTGTGAGAGGGCAACAAATGCCATTATGGCTGAGATAAAATTGTAGACCCTTTACCTGTTACTCAGTAGAGAGGAATCATTATCATGAAGAAAGTGATTATTGCGGCACTCATCCTAACCCTGATGAATTTTACACCGGCACTGGCCTGTACAACCATGCTCATCACCAAGGGTGCATCAAAGGACGGCTCGGTCATGGTCGCGCATTCGGACGACAGTGAACTGTTCGATCAGCGCCTGGTCTACGTGCCGGCTGCAGATCACAAACCCGGATCATTCAGGCCTGTATACTACGATGCTGCAGCCCTGGGCGACAGACCGGAATATCACGGGTATGAGCTGCGTCGTTATGTCGGTACCCACCGGGGCCCCACGTATGTCGATCCCGATCAGCCGCAGAGCATACCGCTTGGCGTTATTCCGCAAGTCGAACATACTTATGCATACTTCGATGGCAGCTACGCCGTCATGAACGAACACCAGCTTATGTTCGGCGAGTGTACCGATGGAACGAAAATCCAACCCGACCCGGTACCCGGCAAACTCATTTTCTACAGCGCTGAACTGAGCCGTGTAGCGGCGGAACGCTGCAAAACGGCACGCCAGGCCGTTGAATTGATCGGTCATCTTATTGAGACCTACGGCTACTACGGCACTGGCGAGACACTCCCCATCGGGGATACGCAAGAAGGCTGGGTCATAGAAATGGCACCCAGTCCTGAAGGCACAGGGGGCCTTTGGGTGGCACAAAAAGTGCCCGACGGCGAGGTGTTCGTGGCCGCAAATGAACTGCGTATTCGCGAAGTCGACCCGAATGACCCCGACATGCTTTACTGCAAAGACCTTCATGCCATCGCCAAGAAACACGGATGGTGGAAACCGGAGCACGGCAAGCTGGACTGGCTGCGAACCGTGAGTTTGGGCGAGTACAGCCATCCTTACTACTCACTGCGCCGAGTCTGGAGTCTGCAGTCACGAATTGCACCTTCACAGGCAAAATCGCCGTGGGTCAAAGACGGCTTCACCAAAGAGTATCCATTCTCTATCAGGCCGGATGAGAGACTTGGCGTCCGCGACGTCATGAGTCTTTACCGCGATCACTATCAGGGGACTCGGTTTGATCTGTCAAAAGGAGTAACCGCAGGGCCCTTTGGCTCCCCCTATCGCTACCCGGGCCCCATGGATGCCGGAGGAGGAGACACCGGTGACCCGAACGCCAAAATGAAAGGGGGGTGGGAACGTCCGATTTCCATCTTTCGCTGCGGGTTCAGCTATGTCTGCCAGGCACGCGGCTGGCTTCCCGATCCCATCGGTGGCCTTGTCTGGTTCGGTCCGGATGAGCCGATGAGCACTTGCTATGTCCCCTTCTACGCGGGAGTCACAAGGATTGCCGAGCCATTTTACACCTGTGACACCACAGCGTTCAGTGAGAAAAGCGCGTGGTGGGCTTTTAACTTCGTGGCCAATTGGGCGGGTCTGAAGTACAGCTATATGATCAAAGATATTCAGCAGAAGCAGGACGAATTGGAACACGCTGCAACGGAAGGCCTCAAGCAGATGGATTTTGAGGCGTTTGCTCTTTACAAAAAAGACCCGGATAAGGTCAGCCAGCTGCTCACCGCATACTGCGAAACACAGGCAAACCAGATTGTGGAAGAGTGGTGGAAGCTTGCCTGGACTCTTGTAGCCCGTTATGACGATGGCTATGTCAACGCGCCCGGTAAGATGGCCCAGGAAGTTGGTTATCCTGAAGAATGGTATGGCAAGTCGGAATGGCCAAATGGTCCGACCACATACGAAAAACCAGAAAACAAACCGGCGGAGTCAGAGAACACGCCTTAATGCCTGTTGGGTTTTGGACAGTTTCTCTCTTAATACTTATCATGGTCGGAGCGTACAGCTTTAGGTTGGAGGATTGCAGTCTCTTGGGTGGATTCAACCTTCCCATGTTTGTCTTTTTCCTTTTGATGGCGGTCGTTGTGGCCACACCATTCTTGATTTGGTCCGACCTTTCTACATGGTTGATACTTTTGGTGGCACCAATCGTGAGTTATCTCAGCATATTTTCACTATCCCTAATACTCGACCTGGTTGAAAGACGTGTAGAAGAACCAGACTTCGAGCCCATCCCGGAAGCAGGAGAAGCGGATTTTTCATTGCCGAAGAAGCCAAAAGGCCTTTGTCTCGTTCATGATGAGGCACCCCAGTGGGTCTGTAACGCGTGTGGTCACAAGTTTGGCAAATTGGGAACTGCTGAGGGGGCTTAGTCCCCCACCTGGTTAGACCTTCTTGACCAAGCCAGTTGGAGAACGAAGATGGTAAGTGGAAGACGTTGCTTATCTTTCTGGGTCATCATACTGTTCTTAACTGTGTCAATGGTGTTGATGCTGATGGGCCAGACAATGGCCGTTTTTGATTATGAATTTACCGTGAAGTTGGGGTTACAAGAAGATGTCAAAGAGGTAGGCGAGTTTGGCGTACAAATGAACCGTGCGTTCGGAGCAGGTGATACTGTTGTCTACATTCCACTAATGGCCATCTCTTTGGTCGGCCTGTTCTTGAGGAAGCACTGGTCGTTAGTAACCACGGCAGCAGTGATGGGAATATCAGCCTACTGGGCAATTGTCATCATCTTTATCATGACTTTCATGCCGGGTGTCCCGAACTACAGTTTTGAACCAGGTCCGGGGGTCTGGCTGTTTGTGGTTGCACATGCAGTCTTTGGAGTTTGGGGTCTTTTCTATATGATATTCCGCAGGGACGAACTAATCCGATGACATCCGAGAGTTCCCAAGAGGAGGCAGACAACATTTCATGATTACCAAAGAAGAACTCAACAGACTTTGGTCTGACCCGGCAAATTGGCGCCGAGGAGTCGTTTACTGGTGCCCTGAGGACCCACGGATCATAGTCCCCAAACGGGCCAAATGGACGGGCTATACGATGAATTTCTCACACAGAAATGCCTACTGGGCCCTCCTGGCAGTAGTTGTGGCCCTTCTCGCCCCGTTCTTTGCACCACTGGTCTTTGAGTCCCCCACGGGAACCACGGTTCTGACGGTATCCTTCATATTGATCGTCACGGTGCTGATATTTCTCTGCCGCTGGGAATCAACCAGGGAAAGATGAAAGGAGATAACAATGGACGCTATTGAGTGCATCAAAACAAGAATGAGCATACGCAAGTTCAAATCGGAGCCGGTTCCGGAAGAAGTGCTCCTTGAGGTGATCAATGTCGCCAAATGGAGCCCTTCATACAAAAACACCCAGCCATGGGAGGCCATAATACTCTCCGGCGAGAAAAAAGAGGCGCTGTCAAAAATGCTGATTGAGCTTCTGGAAAGTGGCACAGAGCCACGTCCTGACCTGGAAGCCCCAACATCATGGCCCGCCCCTGAGGGTGCAAGAATTGACCATCTTTTCAAAACGCGCGCTGCTGCTACTGGCGTCGATCTGAGTGATCCTGTAAATGTGAAAAAAGGCAAGAAGGCCAATTTCCGTTTCTATGGCGCCCCGCATGCCATCTATCTATTCCAGGACGCGTCTCTGACCCTGTGGTCTTTGTTTGACATGGGGCTGTTTGCTCAGAGTATCATGCTTGCCGCACATGCCAATGGTCTCGGTACCGTCCCCCAGGCGTTTGTCACTGATTATGCTCAGGACGTAAAAGAGTTTCTTTCCATTCCCGACACAAAACGACTCGTTCTTGGCCTGTCAATTGGGTATCCGGATATGGAATCCCCGGTGAACACGTTCAGGACGGACAGAGCGCAGACGGACGAAATCGTTAAATGGATTGCGTGATAAAGGAATGGGCAGGAAAGCCACCTGCCAGGAGTAGCAAAGGGTCGTTATTCGCCTGCCAAACGTGTGTGCCCCACCGGTTTCATCCCTTCAGGCAAATATTGCGGCACTGTGGCCGCTAACAAGCGATCTTCTTCCACACTGTAAACGGGAAAGTCCTCAGAAGATTGGAGCACAATGTACTTCCCATCTTTGCTGGGGTTTGTGGAAAGACATATTCCGGGATACGTGGGGCAACTGGCGTTTCCTGTTCTGGACAAGTCCAGAGGGGGCGCAGGAAATAACTCGACTCGTCGCCATAAGCTCATGCTCTCCGCATCAATCAGGTCCAGCTTGTTTGGAAAATTCGTTACTGCAACCAATACACGACCTTGATAAAGAAAGGGGATATGCTGGGTCATTCGAAAAAACTGATCATCGGAATACTCCCCCTCAATTAATGTCTCCCCATCCCCTATTCTCATTTTGAACAGCGAGGCCGGTCCTTCTAATATCAGATCACTCTCCGTAGGACAGAAATGATGGGTGGAAATGTAGAAAAGAGAGGGGTCGACGGGGTCAAATTCAAGATGTGCCTGCACCGGCACGGGAATGTCTGTTAGCCAGTGACGACCCAGTTCTAAGTCCACTGTCACCAGCGCTTCCCTTTTCACACCTGCTTCATGACTTCTGCGATATCCTTCCGGATCTTCTTCTATGGTGGCCTGAGGATAGGGACTTCTCAAGTCCCACGTGAAGGGCGAGAAAACAACATGCCGACCGCTGGGGGAACATGCTATTTGATGAATCCTGTCAACGTTCTCAATTCGATACAGGATTTCATTCTTGAGGTCTGATATTCTTGCCTTCCCTATCTCACACGCAGAGGACTCCCTCTTGCCATTGATGATATCGATACTGTCTTGAAAAGGCCATCTGACATACAACCAATGGTCCTGGTCCGGCGTGAAGGCTCCGGTAGAAGAGTAGAGCATCAATTCCTCTTCAAATGTATCCGGGAAGATATATGCCTGATGCGACTCGCTGTCGATTACATATGAGTAGAAGCCATTGTAGAAATTCCCCATGCACACAAATATCTTCCCCTGAACTGACAGTTGGGCAGCATGAGAACTCATCATACAGTCGTTGTAATAAGATTGGTGAGAAGAGCCAAATGGCACTCTCTCGGCAGGAACGTTCTTTTCCAGCAATTCTGTCGCCCGGGGAATCGTTGTGGCAGGAACAGACCACCTGTCGATAGTCTTCAAGGAGAAATCCAAAACGTCGATAGTATAAGCATCCTGACCGGTGCGACAGGCCGTGAAGAGCACATTGATCTCGGGCAGATCGGAAATTTCTGCAAATGATATCACCTCATGATGCGTCATGAACGGCTTCAATTCTTTCTCCTTGTATCTCCTTTGAACCAAGTTTTCGCAAAGAACCGGAGCTATTTACTCGCCACAGCATCAAGTTCCAACTCGAAGAGCAGGTCATCACGGCAAATGTCCCCGTGCGCCATCGCAACAGGGAGCGGCGAGAGGCCATGGCTCATCAAGAAATCGTTCAGCCGCGGAATATCATCGCTGTTCTTGAAATAGGCAATCGCCCTGAATACGTCCGACCAGCTCATGTTGCAGGATTCCAGAATACCCTGTACCACTTCCATGGTGTATTCAATTTGCCGATCTACCTCGCCTAAATGGACTGTTGCCCCGTCCGGATCTATGCTCGCTGTTCCGGACACGTACACCCTGCGGTAGTCGGGCATCACCACCTCCATGGCCCTGCTGAAAGAGCTGCCATATGTCTGGGCACCACATTGCATAGGCGATTCTACCGTGCGGACGAGGACATTTTCATTTTTCGGCTCTATTGCAAGCACGTTCGCTACAAGGCCAACACCCGCAGGATTCGACATGCCGACTCCCGTACTTGCCGGAACCCTGTGTTCAAGCAAGCCCTGCTCGGCGAAGAATTTACTGCGAACGCGGTTGAACTCACCATACCATGACAGAATGCGATCTATGTACAGCCACGTGCGAACAACATGGTGAAAATTCATTCCGGCGAGACGGATGGCCGAGTCGATTCTCTCAAACACCTCTCGGGCCTGAACCGGATGTGGGTGGGATGTGCTATATGGCATTACATTCCCAAGCAAACAATATTTTGCCCAATCTGTTTTTCCGGGTATTCCATCCAGGTTACAGGCCATTTAATCTCATCGAAGGCCTCTCCTATAGACTGAACGGCATCGTTAAGAATGCGCGAGTCGGCAAACACGTCCTGCATAACAATGGCTGCATCTGTCTCCGCCACGAACTCGGAGAGTTTTGCAAAGAGGGCAAGCGGGTGACTTCTTGATGGATGAGCTACGATGAAGTGTTGCTCGCAATCCGGCCCTGTCAGAGTAACAACCTCAAGTCCATCCACATGGCTTTTCTTCAATATATTCGACAAGGAACCTCTCTATAAAACCTGCTCTAGGGTTGAGTCACTCACCCTCGGCAAGACCAGACAGCGGCAATCCCTGAATTTCCCGCTGGGTTCAAAGGCAATATGATCGACCAGTTCCATATGGAACTCCGCTCCCTTGCCGAGCCTCCCCGAGATGGCCTTCTGCATAAGTTCCAGGTCCTCGGACGTCGGCGTTCGAAGAGAAGATATCCGCAGAACAAACCGGGTTTCAGTCTCCTGCGTCATCTGAAATTGGTCTAGCCACGAAGCAGCCTCACTGAATACCGGCAGGATGATCTCCAGTGGATGAACGTGACGTCCGTCAGGCAGGTAGAAATAGTCGCGCACGCGCCCCTTGATGCTTTGGAAAGTCGAGAACGGCTGGCCGCAGGGACACGTTTCCGAACCCTTTACAACCATGTCGCCCAGGCAATAGCGAATAAAAGGCATAGCATAGGAATGCAGCGCCGTCATAACTACTTCTCCACTTTCACCCTGTGCAACGTGTTCCCCGTCTCGCAAAACTTCGACGATAGCATTATCGTCACATACATGGTAAAGACCTGTGTCCTCACATTCCCAGGCCACTAAGTTGCACTCATGAGCGCCGAATGTGTCAAAGGCGCGCACGCCGAAACCCTGTTCGATTGCACGGCGCTTGACCTCATCAAGTGCCTCCCCCCCACAGACTACATGGCGGAGTTTCTTTCCCGAGAACCGTCCCTGTGCCAAGGGAGCAACATGTGCGAGCACGCTTGGATATCCCTCGATCACATCAGGGTTCATCGCCTCCAGGCTTTGACAGATCACGCGAGCGGGCTGCAGACATTTCACCGGATAGGAGCGATACACGCGCAGTGCCTGGCG
>JAFDFO010000216.1 GCA_019309815.1 Deltaproteobacteria bacterium | reverse complement strand
ACTCCTGAGCCATGAGGGTTGCCTTCTTCTCCTCCTGATGCCTCATTGACACCTGCGAGATCGCCCCGGCACTCCAAGGTTGCCCCGCTGTCAATGTGGAGTTCCCCAAACACGTATGTTTCCGGTACATCCGGGTGTGAATTGGGTGCAAGCGCAATGGAGCCGTTCACATGATACGAGGCATTCCACAGCTCATCCCACTTGTCTGAGGGGACCCATATGGTGCCGTGGGCACCGCTGAAATCTTCACCCCAAGGGTGCACCGCACCCTTGGCACTGATCACCCCGTCAAAAGTCCTGCTCGTCCACTCGAGGGCGATTCTTCCGCCGCCACCGGCCCCGCCTTTGGCTGCACCTTGACCACCATCAGCAGCGATAAAACCCGAACCCGCCAACGAATTGGCAATGATCCACAGGCTTCCTCCGGACCCGCCGCCATTATCGCAGCACTGAGTGCTGTCCTGGCCATTTACTGAGATGGTACCGTCAACAGTCACTGTTCCTGTCACAACAAACTTTAGGGCTCCTCCGCCACTACCGCCGACGCTGTAATACCTGCCGCCACTGCCAAGAGCCGTTGGCTGTGATAAGGAACCATATGTCAAACCAATCACGCCACTGTTGCCTGCGCCTCCCCGGCCGCCATAGCCACCGCCGCCGTGAATTGCGCCTCCCGGTCCTTCTGTAGTGAGAAAGCCCTGGAAATCGGCACTGATATGACCGTCCTCACCAATGGCGACGTCCGCTGCGTTGATTACCATCCCCTGACCGTGGGGTGTGACTACGTCTCCGCCCGATGCTTCATTAATAACTGTGGTGTCAGCCTTGCAAAGGAGTGTTCCCGAATTCACGGTGAGAGCGCCGGTCAGTGTCAGCTCGTTCGAGCCGCTGACACAGTCGGCATTCAAGGTCACGGTGCTGTTGTATCCGTAATTCAGAGAAATGGATGCCAGGTTTAAAGGCAACACTCTGACCGGCAGTTGGGACTGCGTCCGTGCTCCAGTTCAGCGGGGTTGACCACATCCCGTCTCCACTCTCGTTGTCCCATATGACCTCTGAAGCGATTTCAACGTCCAGGGTGACCTCAGTAGTGGAATGGCCGTCAACATCTTCTGCGGTGATTACGAGGGTCCTTGATCCGGAGCCTGCCTCAGCAGGTATCTCCACGCAGATGCTGTAGATTCCGTCACCTGCCACGGCATCGCAATGTTCTGAATTGCCATCGTCGTACATGGGCTGCGCAGGACTGCCATTCAAGGCTGTCAGATCAATCGTTACCATGTACCCACCGCTGCCGTTGAAATCGTCAAGTTCACAGGTGATAACCACACTGCCTGATGCCCCTGAAATGCTCACGGTCTCAGGAGTTGCGACAGGATCCGACAGATGAGGAGCAAGATAGGGGTATCTGTACCAGGATATGCTGGTACCATGGCAGCCACCGCACACACCGTTTTGGGAGAGTGCATTCCCTCCCCAGTTAAACCTGGCGCCTACGCTCTCTTCCACGGTGGCCTCAGGATCCGCGCCCGGGGTCAAGTAGGTGAATCCCAGTGCCGGCACTTTGTCGGTCGTGCCTGGTGTGCTGATCAACTCGCCATGCCTGATCATAGTCTGAGTAGGTGAGCCGTGAACATTGTGGCAGGCCACGCAGCTTGTTCCCGAGTCACTTACCCCATCCCAGTCAGAGTCGAAGTTCGAATTCCTGAGGTGATACCAATGATCGTTGCGAGGACTCCCGTCATCATCCCAGAAGTTTGTGTGGCGTACATCATATTGGGCATTCTCACCTTCTCCGACGACCTCATTTTTGTTGTGACAGTCAAAGCAGAGGGCAAAGTCATGCTCTGCTCTTGGGTCGTACGGATTGTATGCAGTTCTGGGTATTTTCAGGGGCTGGCCCCCATTTATTGATTTCAAACGATAACTGGTCTGATAGTTGTCGAGCGAACTGGAGTAGGTCCTGTGTACATCATCGATGTGGCTGTGACTGGCATCATGACAGGAGAGGCAGTCCATGTCATGCCCGCTCACATAGAAGCCGTAAGTGTCGTTGTCACCTGCGATGTTAGGGGCATTGGTAGCAAGGTAGATACACTGGATGGCGTCAGCGCACACCTGGCCATTCGGGCTCTGGACAAGTTCTACTCGGTCATTCACACCGTCGAGGGTGTAGACGCCCAGTGAGACCCACTGGCTCCCCTGTGTGGTCTGATTCCTGGAGACTTCGGTATTGCCGTCGTCATGGTAGATGGTGTAGGTCGCATCCGGTGCCTGGACCAGGTCCGCGACCCAGCGTGCAAAGACTTCGTAGGTTCCGGGAGTCGTGATGGTTGGGGTCCATGTAAACGTGTCGGTTCCGCTTCCGGCAGCGTGATATTGGTAATTGGTCCCGTAATACCCCGGGTTAGAGCCGGTACTCCAGGTGCCGGTATAGGAGCCCTCCAGATTATCCACCACGACAGGCGACACATCGAACACCTGGTATCTGCTGTGCGCAGGGGCATTATCATGACACGTGGCGCACCACTCTTCTTTGCCGGCCTGGAAGGTAAGACCGCCTGCCTCGTAAACACTGTTGTCCCAGTTTGCCTTTGCCATAGCAACACCGTCAAAGGCACCACCCTGGCTGTGGCAGACATCGCAGGCGTTTGTGCTCGCCAGCGGCTGGCCATCTGCAAATACCGGGGATGATTGGCATTGCTGATCCCCCTTTGCATGACAGACATCGCATCCACTTTCATTGTGGGACAACTGGGGGCCTTTTTCACTGAAGAAGTGTGTGGAATGGCTTTTGCCGGAACCTGCCTTGACCGGGGAGGTGTTCCCCAGAACAAACGTCAGGCTTACAGCTATTAGGAGAGCCAGAAAGATCTTTGAGCTACGCATCATTTATTCGGTTTTCCAGCAGCAGGGACAGTTTTAGCTTGAACCAGCAGCCATTCAGGTACCGCCAATGCAACATGTTGTCAACAAAATGACAGCATTCTACCCATGGAAGCCCAGTGATCACATGAAGGTTTTCTCAGCTAAAATCAGGCCTTTTGTCACCTAAGCTAAGCAGGCGTATGCTTTTCTCCCAGCCTGTTGATGGGCCCGCTCTTTTTGCAATCACTTGTCAGGTTTATAGAAGCAAGCTGTGTGCCAAAATGTGCCTAACAGCAACACTTTTTGAGGGAGAGAAAATGATAGAAGAATCAAGGGGTTACGGGACGAGGAGTTGGCGTTTGTTGGAGGTCGGTCTGCTGGTTTCGGAACGGGTATCGAATCTACGGTTGGCCCGCCGCGTAGTTCCGGACAAAATACTCTAGCTGGGCGGTCTGGCTGGGGGTCAATACCCCAAACTGGAGGCCGCATTGCCTCAGGTTGGGAGCATTGGATGAGTTTGCTTCAACCGGCTCGAAATTCCAAATCATTTCAAACGGTAGCTTGTACAAGTAGAAAGATCGTCCGGCCAAAAACAGGTCTAATTCCAATGATCCGTTTGAGGGTTCTTCGCCCGTCAGATGACGAAACGCCAGCCCACCCATGCTTACGTCTGCAACTTGACCAACTCTGAAAAATTCTGGCCAGAGTGCAACAAAGGTGGTTTTTGGCACGCGGAACCGTCTGTGCTGCCTTTGTTCCGCCGAGGTCATCTTAGTGATGGCACAAGGGCTATGAAAAGCCTTCATGCTCACATGAAGACACAAAAACGGGCAAAACACAATACTATATTATTAGCGATAAAATACGGAGGCAAAACCAGTATTCTTGACGGGATTCGCGGTGAGTCAAATGGAAGTAACGGCCGAAAAGGACATATAGGGAACACGTCTTTGTACGACAGTACGAGACAAGGCTTATGTTAACTAATTGGTATAATTGGAAATGGTATGACCGGGCTGCAGCCTGGCTGCTATCTTCATTGTCTATCCTTTTGCCAGCCACTCCTCGGTCATTTCTCTTTTCAGCTTGTTAAGGTTGTACTCTTTCACTCCCGCATTGCTGCCGGACAGGTTGATTTCAGACAGGAAGGTATCAACTTCGGTGACAAGCAGGTCCATGTAGGCCCAAGGAAATTTCCCAAGCTTCATCATCTTTGTGCCGAACCGAACCACTTGTTTGCTGGGCGTTATGCGCTTTGTAACACCCCCGAAAATCCGATTCTTCCAAAAGATCTCATCGCTGTTTATCTTTTCCTTTGCAACAACCGTATCTCCGAATATGAGCAACCTGAACTCCCTGAAATCCTCCAACATGGGCTGAACGACTATTGGCGGTTTTACCACAAGAGTGATTGTCCGGGCCAACTCATTGAGTGACCAACAAGGGTGGTTTCCCAAACCCATTGATCCGCGGTCTTCCTTGACAACACTTTTCAGGATATTCTTTTCTGCATATTTTCTGAGGACCCTTTGGAGATGAAACTTCCTGAACAAAACCTCTGTGTTTGGAACCATGTAATCCCCGAAATGCAGGGCCTGATGGACTTTGCTGAGACTCAGGCTCTGGGCAAGCAACGGGGGAAATATGGCAGCTCCCCTTGATTCAATTTCATGGAATATTCCCATAAACCTGGGGTGACCAATGGCACACGAAACCTTGTCCCCTTTTTTGCATTTGGACAATAGTCCCCTCATCGTCGTGCGGCTTCCATTCAGCGATAGTCCGTGAAAGTACATGATCGGATCCTTCTTTCAAGTGCTGGTGCTAGTGTCGTGTTCCAGAAGTTATTTACAAAAGTCAAAGCATTGATGATATCCGCGTTGATTCGTTGAAATACAAAATTCGTCGGACTTGTTTCGTGCTTCGATATTCGAATTTCGGATTTAACGCGTCGTCTCTATGCGGGAAGAGACTATCATGGAATTATGTTGGTTATTTCTGGGACGCAACGCTAGTCTATGTAGGTCCATTCCTTATTCTTGAAATGGTATAAACGTCTGCCATAAGGTGGCAACTGTGCCCACATCAGGTAATGAGATGTTTCCGTATATGAATAGCGATACTCATTGTTAATCATTCTGTAAGCGCAAACAGGGATTTTGGGAATATATTCGGGCACAAGGTTGCCCAATTCAGTCGGGTAATCACCTTTATCTGCTTTATACTTTTCAACGGAATGAATGATCTTGTCAGCATTCCTATTACCTATGTGAGTATTCAGTCTAAACATCCCAATGATGCACGTACCTGCACACAAGTAAATCAGGCATTTCAGCGCATAGAGCTTTGAGAATTCTTTGTCAACGAATAGGAATATTACTGAAGCAATGGAAGAAGCAAGAAATACCGCCAAACAAATGAATAGACCAAACGCGGGCAATCCATAAATAAACCCGTCAAAAATGGTCAAAAGAAGAGCAACGGCAATGATCCTTTTGAACCTGAAAGACTCCTTCTTGGGGGATAGAAAACCCATTCCTGGTTTCCTCCGTATTTACAGATCTTCGCTTATGAAGAGATCGCAGAGAACCAAAAATTCAGTGCGTAACGAGGAAATGCTTGAGGTATCTCGGGTCCAAATCCTTGAGAGAAACTGATCCGTATTCCTTGTCAAGCTCGTCAAACAGGACATCCAAGGCATCTGTAACACTGTCCTGAATTTCATCAACACCCAGGCCGGACCGTTCTTGAAGCCAATCCAAAAAGGCCTGTTTCATTCCTGTATCGACCTGGCAAGGTTTGGCTTTCTTATCCCACAAATCTCTAAAAAACGCTTTCAGGTCTTTCAACGTAATGGACTCGACATCCGGGGTCAGCCCTAAATGATGTCTGGCCCAACGGGTCAAGAGGAGGTTTTTGTATGTGATCGGCTGATAGCCTTCAACCACGACAGTGACAGG
>JAFDFO010000215.1 GCA_019309815.1 Deltaproteobacteria bacterium | reverse complement strand
AATGGGTCATGGTTCCAGTCAGGTTTTCTTTGAAATAACGTTCATGATTGACCCAACATATTGTGCATCGTAGAAGCAGGATACCACAAGAGATCTCCACGCCCTTCGCATGCAGTACTCTCTACACCCTCCAGCAGCCTTCGACTAGTCACGTCTAGTACTTTCTTCTTACTCATTGGTTGCCGCAAAATACGAAGAAAAATCATACTGTCTGCTGATTGACACATCGGTCTAAGTTAGCGATAAGAGGACTTAATGATGGGTCAATAGGTTGTTGTGGCCTGGGGGGCCTCTTGCTTCTGACCTGCACCCATCATTCTTCTGGCCTCCACTAAGAAAAGGCCAAACCCATTGTAAGATGGGGACGGAAAACCACGGATCCGCTGTGGTGGATAGCCGGGTTGCCTGAGGGACGTCGTTGCAGTACGAACCGGGTGATCCGGCATTTTTGTTTCCTCAGTTCACTTCACAAGCACCATAGGGACCTCCCTGCCGGATAGCAGATCCAGGATCTGACTATGCGAGAGGGAAAGGAGAGGGACCGTGAAACGCACGCACGCCTTCCTTGTTGGTATAGTGATTCTTGCTTTAAGTTTTTCCGTGGTATTTACGCAGGCAGCCCCGAAGAAATCGCCAAATACAGGTGAGTTCTTGGAGGTTACCTATGAATTTCCTGCTCCTCAAGTCACCAAGTCTGGAGAATACCACTCTATCCAAATGGAAGGTTTGGACCGCTTCGGCAAACCTGGCATACCTGTTCTTCCCTACAAAACGGCCAGGATTCTCATTCCCTTTGACACTGAAGTCACCAAGATAGAAGTAACCCCCGGTGAAAAGATAACCTTGCCTGGTTCATATGTGATTGAGCCGGGTCAACAGCCGGTCCCAATAGGTTATGATGGCCCGGCCGAGTTCACACACCCCATTGAAGAAGTCTATGAATCTTCTCGACCCTTTCCTGAAAAACGCTACGCTGATTCGTTCACTGGATGCAAACAAGGCTACAGGTTTACTCTTCTGAACCTCTATCCCATTGAATACCAGCCCTTAGATGGTGTCATTAGTTATTACCCCCAAATAACCGTTAGAGTATATACAACCGCTACCTCGGGAAGAATACAGCCAAGTCATTACCTGTCTTCCAGAGGCCGTGCCTCAGCCGGGAAGAAGGGATATCTGCGCCCCCGAGGTCGCCTCTCGACCAACGAGACAAAGATCATAAAAGGACTCGTTGACAACCCCGGGCTCATGAATAGCTACCCTTTAACGGAAGAACCTTCCACTGGAGAACCTTCTGCAGGAGACCCTGTTAATACCACAAGTGGCGAAGGGGTAAGCACCCTGCTTGCGCCAGGCAATTATGAGTACGTCATCATCACCAATGAAGCACTAGAGGAATCTATCAAGGAGTTCACTTTTCAGGACCTGATCAATCACAAGACCGCCAGGGGTACGCCTGCCACCCTGGTGACTACACAATGGATCTATGCCAATTATGACGGCTCCCGTCCCAGTGGGGGCTCGGACAAGCAGACCAAAATCCGCAACTTCATAATTGATGCCTACAATACCTGGGGCACAAAGTACGTTCTGTTGGGTGGGGACGGGGATGGAGCCAATGTGGGCGGCGAAAGCGGAAACAACATCATCCCGGCCAGGGGTTTTACCGGCATGGGGATTTACGGAGAGACCTTTATCCCGTCGGATTTGTATTATGGCTGCCTTGACGGCAGTTTTGATTATGACGGTGACGGCATCTATGGTGAGCCCACCGACGGTCCCGGAGGCGGTGAGGTGGATCTGTTTGCCGAGGTCTATGTTGGGAGGGCTCCGGTCGATTCGGACAATGAAGTGTCAAACTTTGTGAAGAAGACGATCACCTATGAAAATACTTTTAAAGAAGATCCGAGTCTTGAAAAGGCGCTGATCCTGGGCGAGGACCTGGGCTGGACCTATTGGGGATGCGATTACAAGGAAGAGGTACGAGACGGGTCCTGTATTCATGGTTATTGCACGACTGGTTTTCCGGGGGGCTGGGACATAACGAACCTGTGTGACCGGGACGACCCGTGGGATGAAACTGACTTGATTCCTCTATTGAACAACGGCACGCATCTTCTGAACCACTTAGGACACGCCAATGTCGGCTACAATATGAAGATATACAATGCAGATGTTGATGGTCTGACAAATGACCAGTATTTTTTCGCTTATAGTCAGGGCTGCTATTCGGGCTCTTTTGATAATAGAACGACATCTTCTTCCACTTATACAGACTATGATTGTATTGCCGAGCACTTGGTTGCCAAAGCAAACGGCGCCTTTGCTGTTGTCATGAACTCACGCTATGGTTGGGGGATGCTCAACAGCACCGACGGCCCATCGCAGCACTTTGATCGCGAGTTCTTTGATGCCTATTTTGGAGAAGGGATAGTCAATCTGGGCATAATCAACCAGGACTCCAAGGAAGATTGCGCAGGGTATGTCAGTGCAGACCCTTATGGACGCTGGTGCTGTTACCAGACAAACCTGCTGGGCGACCCCCAGACGCCCTTGGGAGGAACGGTAGGGCCCGCCGGGGCGATAACACTGGATGAAGGAGCCTATCCTCCAGGTACAAGTATTACCATCAGAGTAGCAGACAGTGATCTCAACACCAACCCGGCAGCCATTGAGCAGTATTCCAACAAAATAGCAATTACTACCGATGGAGGAGACGAAGAAACCAGTATCACCTTGATTGAAACCGCACCGGACAGTGGTGTCTTTACAGCAATTATCGTTACCGAAGATGCTTCGGCAGGCGCAGAGGATGGTGTGCTGCAAATCAGATGCGCTGAGACCGACGGCATCACCGTCACATATTATGATGCCAATGATGGAAGCGGGAATCCGGCCACTCCTTCATTTACAGCATATGGGGATTGTATACCGCCGGTTATTACAAGTGTCGAAGCGACCGACATAGGATATTTTGATGCCACGATAACCTGGGATACGAATGAACCGGCTGACAGCCACGTTCTTTACGGTACAGGTCCGCTTCCAGACTTAAGTGGGTCGAGCCCCTTATTAACCGCCGCCCATTCAATAACCCTTACGGGATTAAGCCCTGATACCAATTACTACTTTGCGGTGGAATCTTCTGATGAAGCCGGCAACCAAACCACAGACAACAATGACAACCTGTATTATGCTTTTTCAACGCCGCCCTGTGTTATTGACCCTACTGTTGTAAGCCCATCTGCAGCGTTCGGACTTGTTCGTAACAATCAAACGGTGATCACGGTATTGATTGAAATCTGTGAGGCGCCTGTAACCGGTGCTACAGTCACAGTAGACTTTGACAGTGGAGAACCGAGTCTCACACTCCTTGATGACGGTGTCGCGCCTGACGAGGTAGCAGATGACGGATCATACAGCGCCTACTGGGTTCCTCAAATATCGGGAGACCTGACCCTGACCTTTACAGCCTCGGTCGGAGGATACGACGATGCCTCTGAGCAGGTTTCCGGAACGGTGGCGCTCCTGGTGGCAGACTTCAGTGTTGACCGCACTTACGGGGCACCCCCTTTGATTGTTCAATTCTCTGACCTTTCAGAAGGAGATCTGGGCATTGACAGCTGGCTGTGGGATTTTGGAGACGGAGAGACCAGTACAGATCAAAACCCTGTACACATCTACTATGGTGAAGCGTATTATAATGTGTCTTTAACCGTAACCTACAAAACCGTGAACGTTACGGAAACAAAAGCGAGGTACATACAAGTCCTTAATGACCCTCCGCCGACAATATATTCCATAACCCCCAATCAGGGGGACAATGATTCATCGACCCCTGTGACCATTGATGGGTATTGCTTCCTGGATACGCCTCATGTTTCCATCTATGGTGGCGGGCCCTACAGCGTGGGTTCATGTTACTGCAGCCCCACTGATGTCTTTGTCTCAGGAGACTATGCCTACGTTCCTAACAACAACATCTACTATCCAAAACTCCAGGTGTTGGACATAAGTGATCCTGCCAACCC
>JAFDFO010000050.1 GCA_019309815.1 Deltaproteobacteria bacterium | reverse complement strand
GCTTGTGAAGCTTGACCGCCAAATCATATGAGAGGCTGTAAATTTCTAGGTCCTTGTAGTTTTTCATTCGTTATCCCCGTTTCTTCTTAACCCGCAACTCGTAACGCGGAACCCGCAACGAGATTCTTACCCTGCCAGACACGGCTTTCGAGCAGCTGTTGTCTCATCGAGACGCTTCACCTTGCAGCTTACCGGCGCATCGTGCAACAGGTCCGGATTCTCACTGGCCTCCTTCACGATCGCCTTGAATGCTTCAACTTCACGATCGCCTTGAATGCTTCAACAAACTGATCAATATCCTCTTTCGATTCTGTCTCGGTGGGCTCGACCATGATGGCCCCATGAACAACCAGGGGAAAGTAAACCGTGGGCGGATGAAACCCGTAGTCCATGAGTCGCTTGGCCATATCCAACGTGGTGATCTTCCTGGCGGCCTGGTACTCGTCGGAAAAGACACATTCATGCATACACGGTCTGTCGTAGGGAAGATGAAGTGTTCCTTTAAGTGTTTCTTTGATGTAATTGGCATTCAAGACAGAAAGCTGGCTGGCCTTCTTGAGGTTTTCCGGGCCCATACTTCGAATGTAGCTGTAAGCCTTTATCATAACCCCAAAGGCTCCATGAAAGGCCTGCACCTTGCCTATTGTTTCAGGACGCTCGTAATCGAGGACATACGTGCCGTTTTCGTCCTTCACACGGGGAACAGGCAAGAATGGTTCAAGGTGCTTTCTGACGCACACGGGACCCGAACCCGGTCCCCCTCCCCCATGAGGCGTTGAAAAGGTTTTGTGCAGGTTCAGCTGCATCACATCGACCCCGATGGCCCCCATCTTTACTACACCCATGACAGCATTCATGTTTGCGCCGTCACAGTAGACCATTCCTCCCTTGGCGTGAACGATCTCAGCTATTTTTTTGCTGTTTTCCTCAAAAAGGCCCAGCGTGTTTGGATTCGTCACCATGATACCGGCTGTATCTTCGTCCATGACCTCATCCACGGCCTCCACAGAAAGGATGCCCTGTTCATTGGACGCAACAGCCACCGGGCGGTAACCGCACAATGCTGCACTGGCGGGATTCGTGCCGTGGGCAGTGTCCGGAACAATGATCTTTGAACGTGGCGCTGCCTGTTTCTTATGATAGGCGTGAATGAGAAGCATTCCAGTGAGCTCTCCATGGGCGCCTGCTGCAGGCTGAAGCGTGGTCGCGTCCATGCCGGTGATCTGGCTTAGATACTGCTCAAGTTCAAACATCATCCTGAGCGCACCCTGGGAGAGATTTGTTGGCATCAAGGGGTGGGCACCGGCGAACCCCGGAAGGCTCGCCTGTTTCTCATTGGTTTTTGGACTATACTTCATGGTGCATGAACCCAATGGGTACATGCCGGTATCCACACCAAAATTCCACTGGGACAGTCTGGTATAATGGCGCACTACGTCAACTTCGCTTAAGTCCGGGAAATCGGGGCCATCACCTGTAAGATCCTGGTTCAGAGGAGCGGATTCCACGTCACGCCGGGGAAGCGAAAACCCTCGCCGTCCCTTTTTCCCCTTTTCCCAAAGCAGGGGATCGTTGAGTATAAGGCCTGTTGTGCCTATGGATTCCTTCATGATCTTACCTCCCTAGCCCGGATAAACCGTAACCAGACAAGAATGTAGAATAATGAACAAGGAATTCTGAATGTCGAGGTTTTTCCTTCTTAATTCCTTGTTCGACATTCGTTATTCCAAGATTATTTTCTGCCAGAAAAAACACTAATTATAGAACTAGCGAACTGACCAGTGCATCCATGTCTTCCTTGGAACTCGTTTCTGTCACGCAAAGAAGATAGTGGTCAGCAAGTTCCGGATAATACGACTCCAGAGAAAGACCTGCCACGATTCCTTTCTTCAGAAGTCTCTCGTAGGTGGCCTTGAAGCCGGGAGGAAATCCCACGACGAATTCATTGAATGTTGGGCTGTCAAAGCCTACGCTGAATCCGGCCTTCTTCAGTTCGGCCTTTAGATACTCGGCCTTGTCATAGTTGAGACGAGCAAGTTCTCGAATACCTGTGCCACCCACAGAGGCCATGTACATGGCTGCTGCAAGCGCACATAGACTGTTGTTGGTACAGATGTTGGAAGTCGCCTTTTCCCGGCGAATGTGCTGCTCTCTGGTCGCAAGGGTCAGAACAAAGCCCCTCCTGCCATCCAGGTCTTTGGTTTGGCCTACCAGGCGGCCGGGCAAGCTGCGCATGAACTTCTGCCTGCTGGCAAGCATCCCGAGCCCGGGCCCACCAAACGATCGCGGAATGCCAAGACTTTGGCCTTCTCCGGCTACGATGTCCGCCCCCTGGGTACCGGGATTCTTCAGAATCCCGTAGGCCAGGGCCTCGGTGAAGGAAGCCACAAAGAGGGCCCCCCTGTCGTGGGCCTTTTCCCCGAAGGCCTGGAGGTTCTCAATGCATCCAAAAAAATTGGGTGACTGAATTGCAACGGCAGCAAGGTCATCCACAGAGTCCAGGCCGGCAGGGTCGGTTACCCCGGTTGACAGGTATGGAAGTTCTATGACTTCGCAACCAGTGGGTTCAAAATACGTTTTGACTACGCGACGATACAGGGGGTGAATCACGCTTGAAATGGCGACCCTCTTTCGCTTGGTCAGGCGGACAGCCATCAGGAGTGCTTCGGCCAAAGCCGCAGCACCGTCGTAGTGTGATGCCGTTGCCACCTCCATTCCCATAAGCCGAGCCGCAAGAGTCTGATATTCATAGATGGCCTGGAGCGTTCCCTGACTCATCTCCGGCTGATATGGGGTGTAGGATGTGACAAACTCGGATCGACTTAGAAGGTAGGATACGGAGGCAGGAATGAAGTGGTCATAGCTGCCCGCTCCCATGAAGACCTTATACCCCGGAGAGACTGCTATGTTGTCAGAAAGGGCCTTCATGTGGTCGTTCAATTCCCATTCTGTGAGTGCCTCCGGCAGATCGAGATCTCCCTTGAAACGGCAATCCTCCGGGACCGTCGAAAACAGGTCGTCCAGTTCATCAACCCCGACCGTCTTAAGCATTGAAGCAATATCTTCGCTGGTATGAGGCAAGTATAGCATCTACTCTGCTCCTTTCAGGAGAATCCTATCTGCAGGAAACTATCTGTACGGTACCACTCGTGTTAGGTTGTTATGTGGTTTCTGCCGTCAATGTACCGGCGTAGGGCTAAAGGCGCAGGACACAAGGCCTTTGCTCCTGGGCCTTGGGCCAGAGGATTCTATTTTTCGTGTTCGCTTTTCAGCTTCTCCAAACACGCCTCGTTGGTCATGAGAGCTTCCATCTCAGACAGATCACCAGGCTTGATATCGACAAACCACCCGTCGCCATAAGGACTCTTGTTTACTAGGTCGGGAGATTCCTCAAGGGCGGAGTTCACAGCGATGATCTCCCCGCCGACCGGGAGATAGCATTCACTAACAGCCTTGACCGATTCAACGGTTGCGAATTCCTCTCCCTGTTTGAACGAGTCACCCACCTGGGGTAGTTCCACGAAGACAATGTCTCCGAGCTGATCCTGGGCATAGTCGTCGAGGCCGACCCTGACCTTGTCTCCCTCAACTCTCGCCCATTCATGATCGTTCGCGTACCGCACATCGTCAGGCAGATTCAATTCAGCAATTTCCTTCATAATCTTCTCCTCCTTCTTTCTGTAAAACCTAATTATTTTCTTATGAACGAATTGTTTTTACTAAGGCAGAAATCTCAAAGCTTTCCGTGAGACGGGGAAACACACAACTATGGGAAGTTCAATCCACTATCACATACCACATTTCAATGCAATTACCACCCCACAATTCATACAGACATTGACCTGTCTCTTGAGTTGACGAAACGCCTGCAGCCTGATACGAAGTACGTTCTTCACGACGAAAGGAAATCGATGATGAGTAAACCGCTACGAACCTTTTTCTATGACCAACACGCGGCCCTGGGTGCCAAAATAGTCGATTTTGTGGGCTGGGAGATGCCCATTTTCTACCCTACCGGCATCTTGGAAGAACATCTTGCCACCCGAAAGGGGGCGGGGCTTTTTGATGTCTCCCACATGGGCAGATTCATCGTCCGTGGTGCCGGGGCACTGAGATTCCTTCAACACGTCCTGACGAACAACGCTGAAGCCCTTGATATCAGAGAAACCGGGGCCCAATATACGCTTATCCCCAATGAATCCGGAGGTGCCGTTGACGACGCCTATCTGTATCGATTTGTAGAGGAGGAGTACTTGTTGGTGGTCAACGGGGCTAACCGCGAGAAAGACTGGGACCACCTGCAAGTCCTCTTGAAGGATTTCGATGACGTCGAGCTGACAGACCGCACCAAAGAGATCTGCATGCTTGCCTTTCAGGGGCCTCGTTCTCGAGAGATCATGGAAGAGATTGTGGAATCGGGTCCACTCCCGGAGCCGATGCGAAACACCGTGAGTATCGTGACGATCTCCGGTGCCAAGGTGAGGGTCGCCCGTACCGGATACACAGGAGAACCCGTGTGTTTTGAACTCTTCGCCAACGGCGAAGATGGACCCATGCTGTGGGACCTCATCTTGTCAAAAGGGGCAACGCCGATCGGGCTCGGCGCGCGAGACACGCTGCGGCTAGAAGCAGCCCTGCCCCTCTATGGGCATGAACTTGGATTAGACCCGGACGGCAAGGAAATTCCGATATTTTCCTGCCCTCTAGCCAAGTTTGCTGTGAGTTTCTCTCCGCTAAAAGGAGATTTTATGGGCCGTGCAGAGCTTATCAAACAGCACGAAGCCTTTAAGAAAATAGTTTACCGCGACTATTCGCTTATTCATGACCTCCCCAGGGTAAGCCAGGCAATCGCTGTGGCAGGGCGAGGGATCGCGCGCGAGGGCGCCAAGGTCTTCAAGGGCGACAAGCAAGTAGGTTATGTGACAAGCGGCACGATGGTTCCAATGTGGAGCGTTGAAGGCATAGGCTTGGAATCCGCGCAGACTGATGAACATCAACTCCGCACCATCTCCCTGGGATACATCGACAGTGACATCGTCGAGGACGAGAAGCTCATCGTGGAGATTCGCGGAAAAGCCGTTGATGCCGTCGTTGTACCTTACCATATGCGAGGCGATGCCCCCCCGTATGTCCGCCCAATCATCTTCGACCATGAGTTGCCTTCCGAGGAGCTGCCAACAGGCGATGCGCCGGCAAAAGTCCAGAGGCTGCTACAAAAGACCATAGAGAACACGGATTGGCGGCAACAGGAATGCATCAACCTCATTCCGTCCGAGATGACTCCCTCACCTATGACCCGGCTCCTCTCGGTCATGGACGCGGCCTTCCGATATGCCGAGCATAAGAAGGCCAAGGCATTCTATGATGCTGAGGTTTTTTACTACCAGGGCACCGATTTCATCGGCGAGGTCGAGCTGATGCTCGAACAGGAAATGAAGGCATTCCTCGGTTGTGAGAATGTAGAGCTGCGCCTCGTCAGTGGTCAGATGGCTAACACGGCTGTCTTTAGCGCTATGGTCGATTACCTCAATCGTGCCGATCGAAAGGTGGAGCCGAGGCGAATCCGCCACATCATGAACAGCCATATCGGGAAAGGTGGGCATCTCAGCGCCCAGCCAATGGGAGCTCTCAAGGACTTCGTGGCACGGAATCCACACACAGAGCGCCCCGCCGTGGTAAATTTTCCGGTGATAGCAGAGAATCGTTTTAAGATCGATGTGCCGGCCACCTTGGAATTGATCGCCCAGTATCGGCCCGAGCTCATTATTCTTGGCAAGAGTATGGTCCTTCACAAGGAACCGGTTAGTGAAATCCGCCAATTCCTGGATGCTCAGCAGATCAATACTGTGCTGATGTATGATATGGCCCATGTGCTCGGTCTTATCGGCCCTCACTTCCAACAGCCTTTTGCCGAAGGGGCCGACCTGGTCACCGGGTCTACACACAAGACTTTCTTCGGCACACAACGGGGCGTCGTAGGTAGCAATTTCCAGGAAGAAGAGGAGCGCTATGAGCTTTGGGAGTCCTTGCAGCGAAGGGCCTTTCCCGGGTCGGTCTCCAATCACCATCTGGGCACGATAGTCGGCCTGCTGATGGCTACTTATGAGATGAACCACTTCAAGGATGAATACCAGGCCAGAGTTATTGCCAACGCCAAGGCATTTGCCCGGGCGCTAAGCGACGCCGGGTTGGAGGTGGCCGGCGACCCGACCATCGACTTCACGGAAACCCACCAGGTGATTATAGATGTAGGCTACAGCCACGGCCCCGAAATCGCCAGACGACTTGAAGCAAACAACATCATCTGTAACTACCAGGCAAACACAGACGAAGAAGGGTTCACTGCTGCTGGCGCGCTGCGGATGGGTGTATCAGAGATGACGCGTTTTGGTATGGAAGGAGAGGATTTCAGAACTCTGGCCGGGTTAATCCATGACGTAGTGGCGAACGATGCCAAGGTGGCCGATCAGGTCAAGGAACTTCGGAGACGATTTGCCGAACTCCGATTCTGTTTCCGTGGCGATGAATATGCCGACTTGATGGAGAAGCTTCACAAGCTTCTGTAAAGACCGGGACAAGCAAAACGATGTGAGATGTGCGATGAGGGTTTTAGGCCTTCCCATATCTCATATCCCACATCGCATATCACAAAACGCACATCCCACATGTTCAACATGCTCCGCCAAAGGCATTGTCAGGCTGCATGGAAAGGTGAAACTTCTCCTCCAGAGCTTTGACTTCTTTTATCCTCTCTGGCCTCAGAAACGTCTCATAGATCGGGTCATCTTTTCCCACTGACCTGCCAAGCAGTTTCTCTTCAAGAAGCGATATCACCCTGATCGATTTGTCACAGACCGGGTAACCCCTGTCATCAAGACGAATGGTTGCATCAAATGAGACCGTTGAGATATTGTTGATGTCTACCAACTTGATCTCCCCTGAGCGTGTGAGTATAAGGTTCCCAACACCGGCAAGATCGGGGACATGGCCGGCTTCAACGACCATCTGTTTCAGCTTTTTTACAAGGTTTTCGGTCTTCTCCTGAACGCTCTGAAACCATCCACTGTTTGTCACGACTCGATCTTCACCTGCCTCGGTTCCCATGTCACGCGCGAGCGAGGCCAGATAGGCTTTGTCCAGGTGACTCCACGGCTCCAATACCTCGCCTTGCACATATTCCTGAAGGCCGCAAAGGAGCATTTGCTGTTTCCCTTGCGCCCCATAATCCACGAGAAATTCCTGTGACTTGGCAACGTGATCAGGTGCCAGATAGGCTTGAACGATCCTTACTCTCCTCAGTTCCTCTTCAGCGTCTCTCAAAGTCTCGAATCGCGTTCTGAATATCCTGAGCATCTTCAAAGGTTCGGCCCGCGGATACAACATCATACCATCCACCTCTACCCCCTTTGTTTCTTTCTCTACTTCCGCGGGGTCCAATACCTCCATGATGTGGGACCGCAGTCCTGTCCGGTAGTGCTTCCTGAAAAAGAATACGCCAGGGTCTCTGACAAAGTCCAGCTTCAGCACATCTTGGTGACTGAGATATGGCCTATCTCTTATGTCTTCGGATGTGTCCAAAACTGACCTTCCTCAAACAGCCCTTGCCAGGGTCAAGACATCAACAAACTCTGCGCCCGCCCTCATCAGGATCCTGGCACACTCGTTCGCCGTGGCCCCGGTCGTGAAAACGTCGTCAACGAGAAGAATCCTTTGACCCTTTACTTTGTCAGGATGCCGGAGGAAGAATGCACCTTTCACATTCTTGCGGCGTTCAGTACGGGCCAGGTTGATCTGGGGTTCCGTCCATCGGCTTCGTGACAACGTGAGCCCGTCGAACGGGACACCCTCCATTTTGGCCCACTCCCTGTTCACAAGATGAGCCTGATTAAATCCCCTTTCCCGGAGGCGTTTTATGTGAAGTGGTACGGGAAGGAGAAGGTCTATGCGGCTGGCATCCCAAAACTGACAGAAGGTGTCCTTCGCGAGTGCGCCCAGAGGCCTGGAAAGAGAAGTCTTCCCCCCATATTTCAGTCGATGGATCGCCTCCATAAGGGACCCTTCGTATACTCCGAAGGCCCTTGCTTTCCTGAAATACCTTTTTTCTGTAAGGCACTCTGAACAGGTGTGGTCTTCTCCTGCTCTGGAGATGAAGGGAAAACCGCATCTCGAGCACAAAGGGGACACAATGGGTGTAAAACCGTCTCGGCAAGATTTGCAGAGGTGTAAAGCAGTAATGTCGGAAACAGAACTCGATTCAGGCGTGCTGGGTGATGGCTGGCGCGCGTAAAAGGTATTGCAAACGAGACACTTGGGAGGAAAAACAGCTTCTACCGATGTCTGCCATAGTCCTTCTAGGAAAGGCAGCACGTTCATGTCTATCCCAACCTATCTAAGACGGCCTGGGCAAATTCAGAGCACTTGAGCTCACGACTGTTTGGCATCTGGCGGGCCAAATCGTAGGTGACAAGGGCATTGGCGATGCTTTTCTGCACTGCTCTCTCTACGGAAGAAGCCGCTTCGCCCCACCCCATGTGTTCAAGCATCATCACCCCTGACAGTATCAGCGAGATCGGATTTGCCTTGTCCTTGCCGGCGTATTTTGGCGCTGTCCCGTGAGTCGCTTCAAACACAGCGCAATCGTCACCGATATTTGCGCCAGGGGCCATTCCAAGGCCCCCCACCTGGGCGGCCAGGGCATCGGAGAGATAGTCGCCATTCAGATTGGGGGCAGCAATGACGTCGTAGGCCTCCGGCCTCAGCAGCACCTGCTGGAACATCATGTCGGCTATCCTGTCTTTGATCAATACCTTGCTCTCCTGCTCCACCCCTCCATCTGACTCAAAAACAACATGTTCCCCGAACATCTCACGTGCCACCTCATAGCCCCATGCCATGAACGCCCCCTCCGTATACTTCATGATATTTCCCTTGTGTACCAACGTCACGCTCGGAAGGCCGTGATCCAGGGCATATTGAATGGCTCGCGATACCAGTCGTTGAGAGGCCCTTCTGCTCATTGGTTTAACACCAATGGCTGAACCCTTGGCGATAGTCACGCCCATGTTATCCTGCAGAAACCCAATGACTGCCTCCGCCTCCCTGCTTTGGGCATCCCATTCGATTCCGGCATACACGTCCTCTGTGTTTTCTCGGAATACTACCATATTGACCCTTTCCGGATACTTCATGGGGCTCGGCACGCCTTCAATGTATCGAATGGGCCTGACACAGGCATACAGGTCGAGTTTTTGTCGCAATGCGACATTGACGCTGCGGATCCCCTTCCCCACCGGTGTTGTCAGTGGTCCTTTGATAGCTACCACATGCTTGCTTATCGTCTGCAGAGTTTCCTCGGGAAGTGGATCACCCGTTTCTCTATAGGCTTTCTCTCCTGCTAGAATCTCGACCCATGCAATCTTGCGCTGGTTTCCATACGCTGAAGCAACAGCTGCATCCAAAACATCACGGGCAGCCGTCCAAACGTCAGGGCCTATCCCATCTCCTTCAATGAAGGGAACAATGCAGTTGTCGGGAACCCGCAGGTCCCCCTGGCGGTCTACCGTTATCTTTTGAGGGTCATTGTCTGGCATCTTGCTCCCATTTCTTGAGATAGATTTGAACAATCGTCACGGCAACCGGTGTTATACCCGAAATCCTTGAAGCCTGTCCCAGGGAAATCGGCCGGGTTCTTCCCAGTTTCTCTTTCACCTCATTTGAAAGCCCAGGGATGGCCCCGTAGTCAAGCCCTTCCGGGATTTTGGCTCCCTCCAGATGCTTCGCCCGTCCAATCTGCTCCATTTGTCGCCGGATGTATCCATCGTATTTGACAAGTATGGTTGCTTGTTCGCCTGCCTCGCTATTGAAAGATGAAACGCGGCTGTCAAGCTGAGCAATGTCTTTCAACTCTGCCCCGGGCCTTTTCAGCAGATCCTTCAGCGTGACGGGTTGATTGATGGTACCAAGGCCGAGATTCTCTATGGTTTGCTTCACCTCTGGCTTTGGGTTTAGACGAGCCTCTGAAAGAAGTGATAGGAGTTCGTCAATGGCTGTGCGCTTCCGTTCAAATTTCTCATAGATCGCGTTGGAGACCAGGCCAATCTGGTGCCCGAGTTCCCGAAGCCGCAGGTCTGCGTTGTCTTCTCTGAGGAGAAGGCGGTATTCAGCCCTTGATGTGAACATCCGATAGGGCTCCTGCGTACCCTTCGTCACCAGATCATCAATCATGACTCCGATATAAGCCTGATCGCGTCCAAGAACAACCGCCGCTTCTCCTCTCACGTAGCGCACGGCATTGATCGCTGCCATGAGTCCCTGGCCTGCAGCTTCTTCGTACCCGGAGGTGCCATTGATCTGGCCGGCCAAAAACAATCCTTTAATGGACTTGCACTCCAGGCTAGGCTTCAACTGAATTGGATCCACATAGTCATATTCAATCCCGTACCCGGGCCGCACGATCTCTACTTCTTCCAACCCCTCAATGCTGCGCACCATCTTGAACTGCACGTCCAACGGGAGACTCGTTGGAACACCATTTGGATAGATTTCCGTTGTTCCAAGCCCCATGGGCTCGAGAAAGATCTGGTGTCTCGCTTTGTCCGGAAAGCGGACCACCTTGTCTTCAATGGAGGGGCAATACCTCGCGCCAACCCCCTTTATAACCCCGGTAAACAGGGGAGAACGGTCCAGGCCAGTCTTAATTATCTTGTGGGTCTCCTGGTTCGTGTATGTGATGTAACACGGCACCTGCTCTTGTGTGATTGCCTCGGTCTCGAAGGAAAAAGGGACAGGAGGGTCGTCCCCGAATTGGGGTGTGAGCCTGGAGAAATCGATTGTGCGTCCGTCGAGTCGAGGGGTTGTCCCGGTTTTGAGCCGACCCACGTTCAGACCCAGGGCTCTCAGGTGGTCGGAAAGCTTGCTGGAGGCTGGATCTCCCATGCGTCCTGCCGGAAAATTCTTCAACCCTATATGTATCAGGCCCTTCAGGAACGTGCCAGTGGTCAGAATGACCGCCTTCCCAAGAAACCTTTCCTCTATACTGGTTACGATCCCTTTGACCACCTCATCCTCAACGATCAAGGTATCAACCATCGCCTGTTTGACATCCAGATTTTCCTGTCGCTCCAGGACTCGCTTCATCCGGAGGCGGTACTGCTCCTTATCCGCCTGGGCCCTGGATGACTGCACAGCCGGCCCTTTCTTGGTATTCAAGCGACGGAACTGGATACCTGTGGCATCTATATTCTTGGCCATCTCCCCGCCCAGGGCATCGATCTCACGAACAAGATGCCCTTTGGCCAGGCCTCCCACGGCGGGATTGCAGGACATTTCCCCAATGTGGTCTACATTGACAGTAACCGCCAGGGTGCCTAAAGTTAAAAGAAGAAAGAACATTGTCACATAGAGGTTTCATCAGTCCCTCAAGTTTCAAAAACGGTCATGCCAAGGCGCCACTCTTTTCCAAGAGCTAAGTCCTTAGGTTTCTTCTTGCCCTCAACTTTAGCTCATTTTGGGTACTCTGGGCACTTCAGCTCACTTTTCTGCGTTGTCGTTGCCTTACAATTTCATACATGACGATGGCCCCGGCCACCGCAGCATTGAGAGAATCCACTATCTTTTTCTGCGGTACGGATACCAGATAGTCGCAGGTCTTGCGTACCAATGGACGTATCCCCTTGCCCTCACCACCGATGACAAGGACCAATCCCATGTTGAAATCAACCTGATCCACGGCCTGGGCCGAACCGCCATGGGCCCCCACTACCCAGAGTCCGTCTTTCTTGAACCGTTGTAAGGCTCCGACGAGATTGGGAACCCGTGCGAACAGCATGTGTTCCATAGCCCCGGCAGAAGCCTTTGAAACCGCAGGGGACAACGGGGCACAACGGGCTTTGGGAAGAACAACTCCATGGAACCCCATGCCCAGGGCGGTCCTGACAAGCGATCCAAGGTTCTGAGGATCTACGATGCCGTCGAGCGCCAGGATGAGCGGAAGTTCTCCATCTGTTTCAGCCTTCTTCAGGATGATATTCTCATCTGCCAGTGAAAACTTTCCAACCTCAGCTGCCACGCCTTGATGGACGCAGTCGCCCAGACGGGATCTGAAGTAGTCCGGAGCCTTGTATTCTACAGGGACGCCTCCGTCCCGAGCGCCTCCCAGAAGAGTCTGGACCCCTTTGGTTCCTCGGCCCTTTGAAACATAAATCCTCTTGACCTTCCGCCGCCCGGCTGAAAGCGCCTCGCTTCCGCCGCCCGGCTGAAAGCGCCTCGCAGAGCGGATGGATTCCGTAGAGAAGATCACTCATTGCCGGATGCTTCTTCTATGATTGATTCCAAGTCTGATACGCTTTGGGCCAGATCATCATTGACCACAACGTGACCGTAGTCATGGGCCTGAGCCACCTCTGCTTTAGCATTCTTCAAACGTCGCTGTACAGCCGCCAGTGAATCCACGCCACGTTTCAAAAGCCTCTTTTCAAGTTCTTCCATGTTTGGCGGCGTTACAAAGACTGAAATGGCCTCGGGATATTTTGCAGACAGCCTCTTGGCCCCCTGCACGTCGATATCGAGCAAGATATCCAGACCTCGGACAAGCACTTCCTCAACATACGTCGCTGATGTGCCGTACAGATGACCGTGCACTTCTGCCCATTCAGCAAATTCACCGTTATCGATCTTCCGGCGAAAAACCGCTTCGCTGACAAAGTGGTATTCGACGCCATTTTCTTCACCACCGCGAGGCGGCCGGGTAGTGCAGGAAATTGAATATCGCAGTTGTGGTCTTTTCTTCAGGATGGCGACAAGGATGGTCGACTTCCCGGCCCCAGAAGGCCCGGATATGATGAATAGATGTCCTTTTGTGGCCATGAATGTCCTTGTTCAAGGTTCTTCTCCAATTTAGTTGGAGAAGAGGGTTCGAGGAATCAAGGGGTCAAGGATTCAAGTGGCTGTTTCTCAACCATTTTACCAATGTTTTAAGCATCCTTTCCCCTTAACTGTAATACCTGACCGTATCAATCTTGTTTTAAGAATTTTCCAGTTATCCTGTAAATGTCTAAACAGAGTTCGTATGACTATCACCAGATTTTCAAATC
>JAFDFO010000214.1 GCA_019309815.1 Deltaproteobacteria bacterium | reverse complement strand
GTCCACGAGTACGGTGAGGAGGACGCTTACGGCCACAGAAAACTCGGCGGGATTGGCATTGCAACAGGAGATACCCTGAAGGAATTGACTGGCCAGGGGATTATCTTCCAGCAGTTGTCTTACCTCATGAGGAGTGGCACCCCGGATTCACTGGACCTCATGGTAGCCATCAACTACGCAAACATGGCTGTCAACCTGGCTAAGAAAGGGGTTTACGGCCGAATGGTCGCGTTGTCCGGAGGAACATATGCGGACGTCCCGATCAGCACGGTGACGTCTGGTCAGAAGCGTGTGGATGTCCGGGAACTCTATGATGTGGAGGAGTACAGGCCTAAGGCGAGGACTATAGTGGGTAAACCGATGTTTCTCTATTAGTCTTGTAGTTGCTGGTGCTACAACTCCATTTTTTTCATAGCTTCCACTAGAGACCGCACAGCGTCTGCCGATTTTTCCAGAGCGCTGCGTTCTTCGTCGGTCAAGGTTACCTCGATAATTTCTTCAATACCCCCCTTGCCGAGTTTCACCGGAACACCTAGAAAAAGATCTTGGATACCATATTCCCCTTGCAGGTAGGCGGCACACGGGAGGATCTTCTTCTTATCTTTCAGGATTGAACCTACCATTTCGACGACGGCTGACGCCGGCGCGTAATAGGCGCTTCCCGTCTTGAGAAGACTGACGATCTCGGCACCGCCCTCTCTGGTGCGCTTTACGAGAGTGTCAAGGCGATCCTTTGGGATCAATTCAGTGATGGGAATGCCTGCAACCGTAGAATAGCGAGGCAGGGGAACCATGGTGTCGCCGTGGCCTCCTAATACAAAAGCATGCGTGCTTTCCACCGATACGTTTAACTCGGTCGCAATGAATGAGCGGAGGCGGGCAGCATCCAGGACACCGGCCATTCCTACGACCCGGCTTCTGGGAAATTTGCTGGTTTCAAGGGCAACGTGACACATGGCGTCAAGAGGATTGGTCACAACAATGAGGATGGCGTCCGGAGACAGGGGGGTGACCTGTTCAATAACACCCCTCACAGTCTTGGCATTTATTGCCAGCAAATCGTCTCGACTCATACCCGGTTTGCGGGCGGCGCCTGCCGTCACCACAACGACATCAGATCCCTCCGATGCCTCATAGGTATTGGCGCCCACGAGCTTGGCATCGTGTCTTTCGATGGGAGCTGCCTCCTGGAGGTCCAAAGCCTTCCCTTGCGGCAAACCTTTTGTGCGAGCGATCAGGACCACATCGCCAAGTTCCTTTTCTGCTATCCGTTGGGCCACAGTTGCACCAACGTTTCCAGCACCGACAACTGTTACCTTTTTCCGCATCGTCCAATCTCCTTCATCCTTAGTCGGTTTTCTGTAAACAGCATATTCATCCAAATTGTGAATTACAAGCAAAACTGTGTTTGGGTGATGTGAGTTGATCGTTGTCAGTAGTTCGTTGCACATCCCACAACTGACAACCAACAACGGACTACGGACAGCATCGCAATTTGCATCTTGACTTTTTCTCGTGGCTGGCTAATTGTTAAGTGCATATTCATGATAACTGTCGAACAAACCCAATAAGAAGAGGAGTGAACATTGCAGACTGTTTTGTACGACACGGTTTTTTCCGAACTGAACTTGCTGAGACAAGGCAAGGTAAGGGACATATATGATCTGGGGGATGCCCTGTTGATGGTTGCCACGGACCGCATTTCCGCTTTTGACGTGGTGATGCCGACCCCTATCCCGGGGAAGGGCCGTATACTGACGCAGATGTCAAGGTTTTGGTTTGAGATGATGGAAGGTCTCATTTCAAATCATCTTGTTACCGCTGATGTGGAGCAATATCCTGAGGCCTGTGATCCGTATGTTGATACCATCAGGGATCGCAGCATGCTGGTTCGTAAAGCAGAACCCCTGCCAGTAGAATGTATTGTCAGGGGCTATCTCTCTGGGTCTGGTTGGAAATCGTATCTGGAATCCGGAGAGATTTGCGGGATTAGTCTCCCCGGAGGTTTGCAGGAATCCGGGCGGCTCCCCGAGCCCGTGTTTACTCCTTCGACAAAAGCCGAACTCGGAGCCCATGATGAAAACGTCTCTTTTGAACAAGTTCAAGAGACGTTGGGGGAGGACCTGTCTGCGCAGGTGAGGGATGTCAGCCTGGCGATCTACCAACGAGCTGTGGAATTTGCTGAAGCTCGCGGGATCATTATCGCGGATACCAAGTTTGAGTTTGGTTTGATCGACGGCGAATTGACCCTCATCGACGAGATCCTCACCCCGGACTCATCCCGGTTTTGGCCCGTAGACACCTATCGTGCTGGAGGACCTCAGCAAAGCTTTGATAAGCAGTATTTGCGGGATTACCTGCTTTCACTTGACTGGGACAAGAAGCCTCCTGCACCCGAGCTCCCGCCGGAAATTGTCAAGAATACCCTGGGCAAATATGAGGAGGCGCTGCGCCGGTTGACAGACAATGAATAATGGAGTGAGAGAACAATGGAGTGCTGGAGTGTTGGCCCGCCCTGGCGCTTTGCTTATTATGAGCTACCAGCCCATTAATCCAGGTCTGGGCCAGGGAGTAATGAAGTACTGGAAAACCAACTGTACAATTACAGATGTCTTGTCCCAGTACTCCAGTACTCCAGTACTCCATTACTCCGGTCGACACGCCGATATTCGCACAATCACTCGATAACCATGAAAGATGCTTCCCGGCCAATAAAGTATGAAGACAGGGTCATCTCTGTGTCCGAAATCGACACGAAAGATGATACCTGCCGCCTGGGTCCGGGGGTTCCCACAGACGCCCTTGCTGTGTCCATCAGGGACGTCGGCATGATCAACCCACCGGTTCTGAGACAGCGCAGAGATTCGAAGTATCAGATCGTGTGCGGTTTCCGTCGGGTCGAGGCATGCAGGACATTAGAACTAAATGAAATCAAGGCCCGGGTCCTGAAGGGAGATTTTTCTGACCTTGAGGTCCTCAAGCTGGCAATCTTTGATAACCGATCTCATCGTCAGCTGAATGTGGTTGAACAGGCACAGGGAATTCGGAATCTCTCTTCCCACCTTCCACAAAGGGGCCGCCTTGAAATGCTCTCCTCCATACTCGGGTTTCCAGAAAACCAGAAGGTTTTTGAAAAGCTGAAGACACTCTCCGGACTGCCGGAAGCTGTCCAAGATGGTATCCTCGAAGAAATCGTCTCTTTTGAAGCAGCAGTCGATTTGAGCCAGTTTTCCAGTGATGATGCTTTGTCCTTCTATGGCCTTTTCAAGCGCCTGAAGCTTAGTCAGAACAAACAGAGGGAAGTCATTACGTTCGTGGCAGAGATTGCGATTCGAGAGGCGGTTCAGCCGAAAGACATTCTCCAATCCAGGGAGATCACGGCAGCCTTGAATAACTCCGACCTGAATCGAAATGAAAAGGGCTCACAGATTCGGGCCTTTTTGAAAAGACGTCGTTTTCCGGCACTGGTTGAAGCAGAAGGAAGATTTGCAGAGGAGCTAAAGGCGTTGAAGCTGGATGAACACATCCACATGACAGGCCCTCCCCATTTTGAAGGAGGACCGTTCACGCTGCGCGTAACTTTCAAAGACGAAGAAGGTTTTAGCGAGCGCCGCAAGACCCTCGACAGAGTAGCCAAAAACCCTGCTCTAAGTCGAATCCTGAAGCCTTTTGATTGACAAGAAGTGAGCTACAGTGAGGAAGAGTGCCTAAAGTGCGCTAAAGTTAAGGACTGAAAGAGACCTTTATTAAGCTGGCTTTATTCTTTTAATTTTAGGCACTCTAGGCACTTTAGCTCACTATAGGCACTCATACCCTATGATCTCCAGGCTGTACATTGATGAAACGGTCAGGCACCATCCCACCGTCGGCACGGTTCAGGAATCCCTCCCAGGCGTCCCAACCTCTGTTGTTCCTGATGTAGCAAAGGTTCATGAGGATCTCGCGGCAATGCGAGATCCCGTAGGCGCAGGAAAACGCGTACTCTTTCTCACCCGCAACAAAGGATCCTTCCTCAAGAAATGCCCCGGCACGAG
>JAFDFO010000213.1 GCA_019309815.1 Deltaproteobacteria bacterium | reverse complement strand
CCACCTGGGCTGAGGTCTTACTGTCGTACCATTGACCTGTAATAGAGATCATAGGCCGAAATCGAAATCAAGAAAGTCAGCCATTTCCTCACCCAGGGCACTGACTTCTTTCTGCTCTTGGGCGACGAAGCTATCCAGATTTCCTGATACGATCAGGCTAAGATGTTCCGCCTTGTAACGCGTCGTCCGAACCTTGGCCCAAGGATGAAGCATACCGACCGTTAATGCTACGGCAATCGAATTGATGGCAATAATGAAGAAGTATTCTTTTACTTCCAGGTCGGCGTCCAGTCGGTGGGGGCCGAGTCGGCTGGAGTTGTAAAGGATGTTTGTGGTCTTAACCGAGAAAAAGGCCATGAGATATAGGTACGTGACCAGTCCAACCAGCAGGCTTGCAGGCGGGAGTACAAGACTCGATCCCATGAAGAGGAGGATACCCAGCACAATCGGGATGAGGGCGCCAATAAAAAGGCTATAGTATTCTCCTGCCGTGGCTGTAAATTCAAATCTTGTGGTGCCATAACTGCTGTTTTCCACGATAAACTTCTTCTGCTTGAAATAGGCGTACGGGGAAAGAAGGCCCAAAGTGAGCACGGCTAGTACGGGCCACAAGATATAGGCCTTAGCGGCCTCCCCTAAGCTCCCGTGAAAACCGAACCGGATGTTCCGAATCGCACTGTTCCGGGCGTTGAAGGCCAGGGAGCGCACAACCAGCCAGGGAAGAATCACTATGACGGCCAGGCTCATGATAGCCCCCAAAATAGGGATCATCTCGGAAACAATCGAGTAAATGATAAAAAAGCCGGCAACAATAGCGCGGCCCTTAAGGATCTTCATAGGATCGGCGAGATACTCAAAGCTGGCTCCTTTCAGGTCGGTATTGCCATAGAAGTACTGTTTTCGTCGAACCTTGGCCCAAGGAGAGTAAATCCCAAGGGTAATGATGGAGAGGATGATATTCACTATCCATATTTTGAAATACTCCATTCCTGAGCCCCAAAATTCAAAAGGGATCGTGGACGGCACTCCAAAGGAGCCTGTGGGTGCAGGAGTGCCTGCTTGTTCCATGGGGGCCCTTTCGGTCGGCTTATGGATTTCTTCCGGCGCCTTTCCCATTTGCAAGCCGGAGGACGGTGTCACCTCTGGGGGTTTCTCCATTTGCAGGCCGGAGAGCGGCGGTGCCTCCGGGGACACCATTGCTGGCTGGGTCTTTGTGAGTGCCACGTCCAACCCCGCCTTCTTCAGGGCTACACCGAGCTTCTTGGCCGTGGGCTCATCCGCATTTTTCTTCAGAACTGCCCGACGGCTCTTGAGGATTCTCTCGGCCTTTGCTTCGCTGAGCGAAAACATCCTCATGAGGTTCTGTTTGGCAGTCTCAAACTCGAAACCCTCAAGGATTTTTCCCCGGTAGATGACTTCGTAACGCGTGTCGGTCATGGCTGCTCCTCTCCTTGTTCTATTTGTCAACAATCAGCGGGTGGCTTCGTTTTTTTAGCTTTCGTAGGAAATCCCTTTGATTCTTGCATCTTTGGCTATCTTGAAGACAGAGGAGAATTCCATTACAGGTCTTTGTGCTTCATCGTAGACAGTTGCCTGACCCTCTAACGTCCCTGCTTTTCGGTCCACAACCCGGGCCTTTGCAGTAACGACCCCTTCTTTGACGGGATAGAGGAATTTCGATTCTAGAGAAATAGTCGCAAAATGCGTCTGAGGAGGAACCAGGCTCTTGATGGCCATAACAACTGCTGTATCAGCCAGGCCAACCAGGGCACCGCCGTGCATGAGCCCGCCTCCTTGAGCCAAATCAATAAAAAAAGGCATGGTCAATGTGGCCATGCCGTCAGAAGCTTCGACAATCTTCATGTTCAAGAGCCGTTCGAATGGTGCACAACTAATCCAAGCATCCATTTTGAACTTGTGAGGCCCCGTCACTTGCTCCATCATTTGATTTCCTTTGCTCGACTCATTATCCAAGGCACTTCTTTATCTTTCACAGTTGGCCGTGCCTCAGAGCGAGCTTTTCAAACATTCTCAAAATATCTGTTCTAATACTACACATATTTTCAACAGCTTACAAAGTAGTTTTTTAATTTGTAACCTTTTTGTGACTGCTCCAATCATTATTTTTTGTTAATCCCTTCAACAGGTTGACTGGGCTGTGTTTTGAGCTGTTTTGGGTGGATAAGGCACAAAACTGGTTTTGGAGGTTACCCGCAAGGTTTATGCCAATAATTGAACGCTGGCAAGCCCGTGCCAGTGCTCACTTTGAGGTTGTAGGAATTCGCAAAGCCCTAAGAAACATGACATATATTCAGATTCACCCTCAAACCCATACCGCAAGGTCCAAATGATATTTGGCAACCCCCCTGTGTAAAATCATACTTTCTTCGTATTGACTTGGTTTGCACGGCATATTAAGTAAAGCATATTGAACAAATAAGGTGGGAAGATGAAAACATCGAAGTTTCTTATCGTAAGTACTGTTATGTTAGCGCTGGTGTTCGGGTTGAGCAATGCTCAGCCGGGAAGCTGCGAAACGGTGAGTTTCATTGCTCAGGGGCAGGTCACGGAGTTGGATTGGTCTCCCGGCGACGACCCGAATCCGTTTGATGGCATTATCTCTGAGGGTGATACTTTCACGTTTGAGTACACGTTTGATCCGGATGCCCCAGACCTGGGCATTGGACCCAGTCGAGGCGACTACGACGCGGTCCTGAACTGTACGGTAAACGTCGGGAACTACTCTGCTGGGACTGATGCTCCCGAATTTGGACGCATCAGTGTATTTAATTACATTCATGATTATGATCAATACTCAGTGGATACGCTCTTCGACGGCCCAGACCTGGACGGAATCCCCTTTTGGGGCGTTTATCTTGTTTTATATGACGATGCAGCGGCTGCGATCAGCGACGTTTCCCTTCCAGCAACCCCACCGGACCTTACACCTTTTGACCCTTATGCCTTGAGCCGCTTGGATCTGAAGTTTGAAGTTAACCCACCCGACCGATTACAGCCAAGGGCGACAGCGAGCGCTAATGTCACGTCGCTAACGTTTGACAACTGTCCCGACATTAGCAACCCAAACCAGGCCGACGAAGACGAGGACGACATAGGAGATCTGTGTGACAACTGTCCGGACACCCCCAACCCAGATCAAGCCGATGCCGATGATGATGGCGCAGGTGATCTGTGTGATGACTGTCCGAATGATCCTGACAATGATGCTGATGACGATGGCGTATGTGGAGACACAGACAACTGCCCTGATAACCCCAATGGTGGCCAGACCGATGAGGACGGAGACGGTCTGGGAGATGTGTGCGACAACTGCGCTGATGTTGCCAATCCTGATCAAGCCGATTATGATGAAGACGGTGTGGGAGATATGTGTGACAACTGTCTTCGTACCCCTAATAACGAACAGACCGATTGGGATGGAGACGGTGTAGGGGACGAGTGTGATAATTGCCCTAGAGTGCACAATCCTGATCAATCCAATCTGGATCGCGACGGCCTTGGAGATATGTGTGATGATGACTTCTTTTCTGGTGGTAAAGACGATTTTCGGAATTACTGCTTCATTGGCACCGCAGCCAACAGTTTGAGCTGGTAACGAACCAAATTGTCAAAGAGCGAGGCAGGGTCAGAGATGGCTCTGCTTTTTTCTATTTCTGCACCTTGTGTTGGAAACAAGAAACCCCCCTGAGAGGCTCAATCTCAGAGGGGTGAGTTTGGAATTTGTGACCATTTTGTGACCAACAGGGATTACATTATGTCCACTGCTAACAATACGTACATTCTGAAAGAGGAAGAAAAGCGAATACTTACCAAGAAGCCACGTCTAGACTTGACCGTGTCTAAGGGCTATTTTTTCAAGCATTCTCACCAGTCCTGTGCTAAGCGTGAAGATCGATTCAATGTTAAGATTCTGCTCTGCTGTTGAATCAAAAAAGATGTTGAGTTCGGATTCAAGTCCATCATCCGGCTTCCAGTAACATATCAGAATCGGCACTTTCGGCAAAGGATGTAAT
>JAFDFO010000212.1 GCA_019309815.1 Deltaproteobacteria bacterium | reverse complement strand
GGGACACACTGCCGGGATGAGATCCAGGGCCAGTTCCTGGAAAAGATAGAAATGTGCCTCGAATGCGAGCCATTCAAGAATAACGTTGATCTCGGTTCCTTAGAAGAGACGCTACATGTAGTCCATGAGCAGTTCACAGAATTCAGGAGAATGGTTGATGAAAGGGACCGGGAGTTAGAAGGGATCAGCATGGAGCTTGCCTTGGGCTTGTCTGAAACCTTTGAAGCGTTGAAAAAGCTTTCTTCAGGAGACCCTTCAGTCAGGATACCGGAGGAGTCGGATTCGGAGCTCATCAGTAAGCTAAAACATCTCGTGAACGTGACTGCGGAAAGTCTTGCAGAAATCGTTGACCTCTCTCATGAGTTTGCCATTGGTTTGGCTGAACACTTTGATGTACTGCACAGAGTTTCAAAAGGTGAACTGACTGCCCGTGTCTCGGGGGGCTCCGAAGTGGAACTTCTGGAGAGCCTGAAAAATGTGACAAACGAAACGATTGAGAGTGTGTACACGGAGATGACCGAACGCCAGCTCGCAGAGGAAGCGCTGCAAAGGGCCCACCACGAACTGGAGTTGCGTGTGGAGGAACGCACGGCAGAGCTTACACGGGCCAACGTTCTTCTGAAACAGGAGATCGCTGAACGCCAGCGAGCCGAAGAGGCACTCCGGGACAGTGAGGAGAGATACCGGACTCTTTTTGAAACCTCTAGAGACGTTATATACATCACGGCTCGAGAGGGGGAATTCATTGATGTCAACCAGGCCGGACTCGATCTTTTCGGTTATACAAGAGACGAAATGATAGGGATGAATGCCCGAAAAATATATGTAGACCCCAACGACAGGTCCCTGTTTCAGCGGGAGATAGAATCAGAGGGAGCTGTTACAGACTACGAGGTGAAGTTTTGCAAGAAGGATGGGACGCCGATGGAATGCCTGCTGACCGCCAGTTTGCGGGAGGCCAAGGATGGAAGTATCATGGGATACCAGGGAATCATCCGCGATATCACGGAACGGAAACGTCTCGAAGCCCAACTTCAGCAAGCACAAAAAATGGAGGCGATTGGCACCCTGGCAGGCGGTATCGCCCATGATTTTAACAACCTGCTCATGGGCATTCAAGGGAATGTGTCTCTCACACTTTCAGACATGGATACCGCTGACCCCCATTATGAAAGGCTAAAGAACACCGAAAAGCAAATTCAAAGCGGCGCCAAACTCACGTCCCACCTTCTCGGATATGCCAGAAAGGGGAGATATGAAGTCAAACCCCTCAGCCTAAACCAACTGGTTGAAGAGACTTCCGACACGTTTAGCCGAACGAAGAGGGAGGTCACAATTCACTGCGAGCTTGCGGAAGACTTGTTTGCCGTAGAGGCAGATCACGGACAGATAGAGCAAGTGCTTTGGAATCTGTTCATCAATGCTGCAGATGCCATGCCTGGTGGTGGGGAGCTGATCTTAGAGACCACCAATGTTACCCACAAGGACATGAAGGAGAAACTCTATGAGCCGATACCCGGCAGGTACGTTTTGTTAAGGGTGACGGATACGGGGACGGGCATGTCCAGAGACATCATGGAGCGCATCTTCGATCCCTTCTTTACGACCAAGGAAAGGGGCCGTGGCACTGGCCTGGGTCTGGCTTCTGCCTACGGTATCATCAAAGGACACGGCGGCTATATTGATGTGACTTCCAGGGAAGGGAAGGGAACCACTTTTAAGATCTATTTCCCCGCATCAAGGAAAAGGGTCCACGAAGCCTTAAAGCATTCAGACCTACTTGTGACAGGGACGGAGACCGTCTTGCTGGTGGACGACGAAGAGGCTATCAGGCAAGTGGGCCAGGAGTTGTTGGAGACGATGGGTTACCACGTCCTGCTCGCCAGTAACGGGGAGGAAGCCATAGAGCTTTATGGGAGGCACAGCGATGACATAGACCTCGTCCTTCTTGATATCGTTATGCCACAGATGGGTGGTGGTGAGGCCTATGAAAGGATGAAAGAGATCAACCCGGATGTCAAAGTGCTTCTTCTGAGTGGATACAGCATCGATGGTGAGGCTGCGGATATATTGCAGCGGGGGTGCAATGGCTTCATACAGAAGCCGTTTACCATGAAAGAGCTATCTGGAAGAATAAGGGAGATTGTGGAAAAAGGGTAGGTCACACTTCCAGGTTAGGAGGGTATCATCGCAAAAGGCAGTTTTCCGTGAGTCATGTGCCAGCCGCGTAGCGCCACAGTCCTGATTCCTCCCTCCATTAAGACAATTGCAATAGCCAGGCAACTAGGATATACGAATCACCCGTGCCTCCAACGCCCAATGTCCTTTTTGTCAATAGGAGCACCGGAGAGATGTAAGGATGAAGAAAAACCCGACCTATCAAGAACTGGAAGAGAAGGTCAAAGAGCTGGAAAAGGAAGCCACAGAGCGCAGAAGGGTGGAGGAAGCGCTGCGGGAAAACGAAGTCCGCCTTAAGGTTGTGTTGGATACTATTCAGGCCGGAATTGTGGTTATTGACCCCGAAAACCATACCATTGTTGGTGTCAATGCTGCTGCCGGAAAGATGTTTGGGGCTCCGAGAGAGCAAATTCTGGGCAGCGTTTGCCACAAATACATTTGCCCGGCCGAGGAAGGCGAGTGTCCGATCACGGACCTTGAACAGAACTTAGACAATGCGGAACATGAATTACTGACGGTGAGTGGCCGGAGGGTGCCAATTCTCAAGACAGTGGTTTCTGTCACGCTGGCGGGCCGAGAGCATTTGCTTGAGAGCTTCTTGGACATCACCGAGCGCAAGCGGGCTGAGGAGGAACGAGAGCGACTTATTGGCCAACTTCAGGCTGCCTTGGCTAAGGTTAAGACGTTGAGCGGGCTTCTTCCCTTGTGTTCGTCGTGCAAGAGAATAAGAGATGATCAGGGCTACTGGCAGCAGATCGAAGCGTATATCCGGGACCATTCCGAGGCCGAGTTCAGCCACAGTCTGTGTCCTGAATGCGCAAAGAAGCTCTACCCGGAGGTGTTTGATAAGGAGGCATAGTCGACACATGGAATCTTGTTCAGGAGTTGCAACGCGTGGGAGTGACAATGGCAGGCATTAAATCAATAGCCACCTATTTCCCAAAGAACAGGGTCGAAAATGAAGAGCTTATTAGGAGATTTGGCCTTTCGACCGAATTCCTGATGGACAAAGTGGGGGTTGCCAGTCGTGCCATCGCAGACAGGGGAGAGACCACGTCTGACATGGCCTTTGCCGCAGCGCAGTTGTTGTTTAAGAAAAACCCTGCACTGGATCCATCTGCTGTTGATTTGCTGGTCGTTTGTACGCAGAATCCTGACTACAGACTCCCGCATACGTCTGCTCTATTGCAGGACCGGCTGAATTTGCCCAATTCTGTGGCGGCATTTGACATCAACTTGGGATGCTCGGGCTATGTATACTCCCTGGCCGTGTGCAAGTCCCTGATTGAGTCTCTCGGCTTTGAAAACGTTGTTTTGTTGACGGCTGATCCCTATTCGAAGGTTCTGGACCCCAAAGACTCCTCGAGCGCGGCGGTATTTGGGGATGCTGCAACGGCAACATGGCTGAGTAATAGGGCGGATAATACCATTGGCCTGTTCACCTTTGGCACTGACGGTTCCAGGGCTGCAGACCTTATGATTAGGGGAGGAGGTGTTAAATTTCCATTCTTTGGACCAGGAAACAATCCCACGGGAGAAGGATTGGAAGACCCCTTTCTGAGGATGAATGGAAAAAGACTCTTTAGATTCATAAAGAAAACCGTACCAAACGACGTGAGGATGTGTATTAAAAAGAACAAAGCCCGGTTTGAAGAGATCGACTATTTTATCTTCCATCAGGCGAGCAAATACGCGATTGATAGCCTGAGGGAAGATCTGAACCTGGAGGAATCGAAGGTGGTGTGTAACATGCTTCATTCGGGCAATACGATTTCTTCTTCCATCCCATGGGTTTTGCAGACGGTATTAGAGAAAGAAGGGTCTGGAAAGAAGATCATCCTCTCCGGCTTCGGAGTGGGCCTGTCCTGGG
>JAFDFO010000211.1 GCA_019309815.1 Deltaproteobacteria bacterium | reverse complement strand
CATGATCCAACTGGCTGGCGGCTCTCCGACCCTGACCGGCTGTAGGATCCTCGACAATACCGGGCAATGGAGAGGCGCAATCCATTGCCCGGACACCTCTGCCACGATCAGCGACTGTATTATCAGCGGAAACACTGCAACTAACAGCCCCGGAGGCGGAGATCCAGCGTCCGTGGGCGGCATTGCCTGCACAGGGGGCTCCCCGAGCATTACGGACTGTATATCAGCGGTTGCACGTTTAGTGGCAATAGCGGAGAGGGTGTTGCCGGCGCAATGAACTTCATTGCCAGTTCCGGAACCGTCACGGACTGCATGATCATGGACAACGTTGGAACTGTTGGAGGCATCGGGTCAGACGGGCCCGGAGATCTCGTCATCACCGATTGCACCATCATCCGCAACGAGGGTAAGTTCGGCGGAATCTATGGCTTGGCATCCTCCAATTTTACCGTCACAAACAGCATAATCAGTAACAACTACGGGCCAGAAGCAGCCGGCGGAGTCACACTCGTCGACTCCGATGCAACCCTCACAAACTGCACCATCACCGACAATGCGGGCCCTGGAAATGTCGGCGGAATTAAATGTATTAACACTTCCTCTCTGACTGCCACCAACTGCATTCTATGGGGCAACACGCCCGACAATCAGATTGTGGATTGCACTTCCACGGTGACGTATTCTGATGTTGAGGGCGGACATTCGGGAGAAGGCAACATAAACGCAGACCCCATGTTGGAAACAGTCTTGTACGACTACCATCTGACGGGGGTGTCACCATGCATAGACGCAGGTACGTCAGAGGGGGCGCCTGACAGAGATATTGAAGGAACCGTGAGGCCACAGATAAATGGCTATGACATGGGGGCTTATGAGTACCTTGCTGACAACGATGGGGATGGCGTGCCCGACTACTTCGAAATGGGGCCTGATCCAGAGAACCTGGATCCCACTTATGAACGGCATCCCCGATTCCCAGCAGGGCAATGTGTTCTCCACCCCCACCATTGACGGCGGCAACTATGTGACAGTAGCCTGCCCTGACCCGGCCTTCTTCACCAATGCAGGACCGGACCGCAGTCCCTACCCTGCTGACTCCCCGCCGGGCGTGACGTTTCCGTTCGGGTTCTTTAATTTCACGGTGAACGATGTGGGTCCCGGCGGAGCCACGACCGTGACCCTTTACCTTCCGGCAGCGGTTGATAGCTATTGGAAGTTTGGACCTACCCCGGATGATCCCACGAATCACTGGTATGAATTCACTTATGACGGCGTGACAGGCGCAGTGTTTAATGGCGACAACAGTATTACGCTTCATTTGGTTGACGGGCTGCGGGGAGACCACGACCTCAACGGCACAAACGGCACCATTGTTGACCCGGGAGCGCCCAGTGCAGGAGCACTCATCACGCCCACTTACGACAGTGACGACAGCGTGTGCTTTATCAGCACTGCCGCGGGGAGTTTGGGATTCTAGCAGGGAATTTGTTCAGGCACTTTTCTGTTGTTTATAATTTGGGATTTAAGTTAAGAAAGGCAGGGTCAGCAATGGCCCTGCCCTTTTTGCTGCTGTGACCAAAACACTATGTCATTTCGAGGAGCATAGCGACGAGAAATCTGACTTGCGCTAGCAAGTCATCCTGAGCAGAGCGAAGGATCTCGTCATATTATCGAGATCTCTCGCTTCACTCGAGACGATGCTTTGCATCGGATTTCTCCCTGGCCCAGACCTGGATTACCCACTTAGTAGCTCACAACAGGCAACGCGCCAGGGCGGGCCCGTCGGTCGAAATGACAGACATGTAGGGGCGGGGTTTATCCCCGCCCGTCTACGCGCTCGGGCGCTATGAATTCCGGGCGGGGATAAACCCCGCCCCTACGATTATTCATCTTGATTGAAACGAACAGAAGAACGGACAACGGTGAACGGATAACGGCGAACGGCCTAAGAGAGGAACAATGACAAAACCCAAGGTTTATGTGACGCGGATGATTCCTAAGGAAGGCATCGAGTTGCTTAGTGAAACCTGTGACGTGGAAGTGAATCCGGAAGACCGGCCCCTGACGCGAGCCGAACTTCTCAAGAACGTCCAGGGGCGGCAGGGAGTCATCGGCCTCCTGACGGGACGGACAAGATCGACAGCGAGTTCTTTGATGCCGCTTCAGAGATCAAGGGATATGCAAACTATGCCGTGGGATTCGACAATATCGATATCCCTGAAGCGACCAGGCGAAAATTGCCCGTATCCAACACCCCGGATGTACTCACAAACGCTACAGCAGAGATGGCCTGGGCACTCCTTTTTGCCGTGGCGCGGCGGGTGCCTGGAGCGGTTGGGGGCCTCTGCAGTTCATAGGTGGTGATGTCACGGGAAAGACGCTGGGCATCCTTGGCGCGGGACGCATAGGGACCGCAGTGGCCCTTATGTCCAAGGGATTCAAGATGAAGGTGTTGTATACGGATTCCTCTCCCGGAAAATCCAACCCGGTTCTTGAAAAGGAGCTTGGTGCAAGAAGTGTAGGCTTTGAGCAGCTTCTTGAGGAATCGGATTTTATCAGCATTCATGTGCCCCTTCGATCGGACACCCGCCATCTTTTCAATGCCGCCGCCTTCAAGAAGATGAAGAAGACGGCCTACCTTATTAATACGGCCAGGGGACCGGTGATTAATGAAGCCGATCGGGACCGGTGATTAATGAAGCCGATCTGGTGGAGGCACTCAAAGAAGATGAGATCGCCGGAGCGGCTCTTGACGTATACGAATTCGAACCCAAGATGGCTGAAGGACTTGCCGCCTTGGACAATGTTGTGACGGTAGCCCACACTGGTTCGGCTACTGCGTCAGCGCGAAAGAACATGGCTATCCTGGCAGCACAAAATCTCCTGGCCATGCTCAGCAACAAACAGCCACCCACGTGTCTGAATCCTGAGATATATGGATAAAGAAAGGCAAGAGGCCCGCCTTCGCCAAGGCTTCCGCCTTCGCATAAAGCTTCCGCCTTCGCATAAAGCTACGGCGCGACAAGACGGCGCGACAAGACGGCGCGACAAGACTGCGTGACAAGACGGCGCGCCAAGGGGCATAAGGCAGAAACAAGATGGCGGATGGCTGATTAGGCAAATGGGAGTTTTTTGTGCTCGTAATCAAGTGTGCAGCGTGTAAAAGAAAGCTTTGGAAATATGACAAGATTGGTCAGGGAGAAGTCTTGAGGTGCCACAAGGATAGGATTACAAGAATGTATGATATCAAACAGGAGGAGGATAGGATAAAGTGCCTGTGCGGCAAAGATATCGGTATCGATAAAGGAAGCTATGTAAAGATGATTGGAAAGGCATTTACTTATACGGGAACAAAGAGGAATTGACATGACTCAGGCAAGAGGCAAGGGGCGAGAGGCAAGAAGGTTTCTTCGCTCTCAGAGCTTGCCATGTGAGAGGCACCCTTGAACACGCGCTTCACTCGAGACACTATAAGGGGGGAACATGGCAGAAATTGATGTAACCCGCAAAGATGACGAGACGTTTGAAGTCACTGTGCGTGACTCAATCACGACGACACACACCGTCAAGCTAACCGATAGCTACTACCACAAATTGACCGCCGGCAAAGTGTCCGCAGAGACACTCATCGAAAAAACATTTGAGTTCTTGCTCGAACGAGAAAGCAACACGATGATTCTGACGAGCTTTGATCTCCCGGTCACTGGGGATTACTTCCCGGAGTACGAGAAAGCGATCGCCGGTCGTTTCTGATTATACATGTCTGTCATTGCGGGCAAAACAAAGGAGGGACAAGTATGGCAATAGTCAACGGCAACGAGGGGTCCAGAGGTATTGGCTTCAGACTGGCAATTCTGATTGCTGTGGCACATGCAGTGTTGATGCTTTCCGGATGTGGACGCATAGCCGAGTACTACAACGAAGAAGGACTCGCGGATAGTAGGAACGGCGAGTATGACGAGGCTATAGCCCATTTCAGCAAAGCTATTGAGTTAAAGCCCGACGTTGCCAAGTATTACATAAACAGGGGACTTACCTACGGAGGCTTCAAGAGCCAGCATGACAATGCCATAGCCGACTTTAGCAAGGCGATCGAGATCGAACCCGGCAACCATGAAGCCCATTCTTATCGGGGGCTTGCCTATCGATTCAAGGGTGCGTATGCTGAAGCCATATCTGACTTCAGCAAGGTCATAGGGCTTAACCCCCATGAGGTTTCCGGTTACTTGCTTCGTGCGGATGTCTATTTTCGAAACAGTGAGCATGACCTGGCTGTTGATGATTGCAGTAAAGCCATTGCATTGAATCCGGAGAACCATTATGCCTACTTTCACCGAGGAAATGCTCATAAAGCCAAAGGCTCGTACGACGAGGCCATCTCGGACTACGACAAGGCTATCGAGTTGAACCGGGGGCGTGGTGAGTCATACGTCGGCCGAGGGTACGCCCGTTACGCCAAAAGAGAATATGACAAAGCATGGGATGACGTCGACATGGCAGCAAGCCTGGGTCACCAGGTTGATCCCGAATTTCTAAAGAACCTGAGAGAGGCGTCCGGCAGAAAGGAATGAACTCAAAAGGACACCGCCTGCATATTGTGTTTCGGGACTCCGGTCCGGTGCTTGTGAATTCTGTCGTGCATGTCCGGCTCTGGTTAGGTCACAAATCCTGTGCTATGGTTCTGATATCTTCATATTCTGAACTGCAGAAGTGAATCTCAGCACGGTGTGCTTATCGCTCAAGCTTGTGAAGGAATGACTTTATGAAAACCTATGGCATCAAGACTCGCATCCTTATTCAGCTGACGTTGGCTACCGCACTCTTGTTGGGTGCATTCCTATTCAGTTCCTATTGGAACCAGCAAAAGCACATAACAGATCACGCGCTCTCCACCATTGATACCGTGGAAGCGTTGTTCGCAGCCCAGTTAAAGAGCGACGCAAGCATGATGGGGGCTGTGCTGGACGTACTCATGCGTGACGAACAACTCAAGGCTGCTATGAGAGATAGGGACAGGAAGAAGCTGTTTGAACGCACTATAACGTTATTTGGAAAGTTGAATTCCGGACATGGGATCACTCACCTCTATTTCAATAGCCCCGACCGGGTCAATTTTCTACGTGTTCACAAACCGGACAAGCGCGGTGACGAGATCAACCGTTTCACCACCCTGCAAGCCGAAAAGACTGGAAAAACCTCCTATGGGATCGAGTTGGGTCCGTTAGGAACATTTACTCTCCGGGTAGTGGAACCCTGGTATGATGGAGACCAGTTGATAGGGTACGTGGAGCTGGGCGAGGAGATCGAACACATTACTCAAGGTCTTCACAACACCCTCGGCGTGGAAATCTATGTTGTCATCGAAAAGAAATTTCTGGATCGCGCCGGCTGGGAGACTGGTATGCGAATGCTTGGCCGTGAAGCCCAGTGGACCCGATTTCCATCCGTGGTCATCATTGACCAGACCTTGGACGTGCTCCCCGAATCTCTCGTCCCGTTTTTGGATGAAAAGCAACATACGCCCAAGGTTACCGACGTGAAGGTGTCATTGAATAATCGGGACTATCGAGGCAGATTTATTCACCTGTATGACGCTGGTGATCAGTCGGTGGGCGATATGATTGTAATGACGGATGTTACGGACATTGTATCCGGGTTCTGGGGCACTTTCCTCCTGGTTGCCACAATCTGTGTCGCGGTCGGCGCCCTTCTGTTCGTGTTTTCTTACATCCTTATTGGCAGAAACAAGAAGCTTGTTGACAAGGAATAGGATCTCAATACGTCGTCAGCAGATATGACGGTGCGGTATATATGATAGAGTTCAAAGATCGAGCCAGGCGATATCATACAGCAATTAAGACAACTTTACTCAATGAGTGGGACCCGATTGGCATATCAGATGTGCCGGAGGCCCAGGATGAATACGACTCGTACGTTCCTGGTATCCATAAAATGTTAGTTTCGCGATCCACAGAAAAAGAAGTATTTGAGTACCTGTGGGACGTTGAGACTCAACACATGGGCTTGTTGGGAAACCGGGGGCACACAGAAGCGGTCGCAGGAAAGCTGGTGCAACTCATCGATAGAATCGAAGGCGGAGAAGACATCCAGAAGCCATCTCAAGAACCCGTCTAACCACTGTCCGTAATGGAGGGACGAAAATACAAAAAACGTTGTGGTTGAGCCCAGCGTTGGAAAAGGCATTAAGGAGGAATCTATGCAAGGTTCAAAGAATGATTACAGGGAAGATGTTGATCGGGTTACTGTTATTTTTGAGACCAGCCTGGGAACTTTTGAAGCTGAGTTCTATGCAAAGGAGTGTCCGGAGACGGTGTGGAACTTCGTCAATCTTGCAGAAGGCAGACAGGAGACCGAACGCGACGGGAACTTTTATGATGGCCTGACTTTCCATCGAGTGATCAAAGGCTTTGTCATCCAGGGAGGCTGCCCCATTGGAAACGGCACCGGCGGACCCGGATATCAATTCGGCGACGAATTCGATCCGTCCTTGAAGCATGATGATGCGGGCGTTTTTTCCATGGCGAACGCCGGGCCCGGGACCAACGGGAGTCAGTTCTTTGTAACCCTTGCCCCAACACCGCACCTGGATGGAGCACACTCAGTCTTTGGAAAAGTGGTCAGTGGGATGGACGTGGTGAGAAAGATTGAGTCTGTAGAAACAGGTCCAATGGACAATCCCATCGAGCCGGTCGTGATGGAAAAGGTGACAATTCGGCGATAGAGAA
>JAFDFO010000210.1 GCA_019309815.1 Deltaproteobacteria bacterium | reverse complement strand
TCTGTGCGCTTTTTTCTGGATATTGGCAATGTGGAGTTATGCCCGTTATGCTGAAAATCCAGGGTTTGGCAGATACCTGGTAGTAATTGTAGCGTTTATGCTGAGCCTGATGACCAAGTCAACGGTTGTCACTTTGCCATTTATACTCCTTCTGATTGATTACTGGCCCCTTGACCGTTTTCAGTTGGGGGAAGTGGGGGGAGAAAGGAGCAATCTGAAATTCGGTTCTCTGCGCTCCATATATCAACAGCCGCTTTTTCGGCGTCTGATTGGGGAAAAGGCCCTTCTCTTTGTCCTTGCGGGGGCCGTCATCGTTCTAGTAGTTTCCACCAGGCATATCTATTTTGACGAGAGAACAAACAGCGAATACGGTGACATCCGAACCCAACTGGAAGCCAGGTGGGCTAGCAAGGAAAGTGAACCCTTCCGCTTCACAGTGTCCTACGTAAGCGGCGTTGGGAAGGCACTCTGGCCGCATAATCTGGCAACCCCTTATACACATCCGGATAAAGCTCCTTTTTGGGTGATCGGCGGGGCCGCACTGCTTTTGCTGGGCGTATCCTTTCTGGTCTTTTGGAAAGGGCGGCGTTATCCGTATCTTCCAGTAGGGTGGTTGTGGTGCGTCACTGCGCTTCTTCCGGTGATTAGAGTGGTGCCGTTTGGGCCCTTCGTCATAGCCGACCGGTACATGTATTTGCCGCATATCGGCCTGTATATTATAATTGCCTGGGGAATCCCTGATCTTTTGGCCCGGTGGCGCTATCGGCGACTTGTGCTTGGGATATCCGCAGGCGCGCTGCTTTTTAGCTTTACAGTCTGTACCTGGTTCCAGGTGCGCTATTGGAAAGATTCCGCAACGCTCTTTGGACACGTTGTCGGGATCACAGCCGATAACTGGCTGGCCCTTAATAATCTGGGAGCAGCTCTGGAGGGGCAGGGCCGTATGGACGAGGCTATTATCCATTACTCGGAGGCGGCGCGGATCCGACCGCTGGCCGCGCGTCTGCACAATAACCTGGGCGCTGCACTGGTTAAGCAAGGGAGAGTGGAAGAGGCCCTGGAGTGTTTTTCTGAAGCAGTGCGGACCAATCCCAATTATGCGGACGGGCACAATAACCTGGGAGTTGTTTACTTCGAGCAGGGACGAATCGACAAGGCCGTGTTTCATTTTTCTGAAGCACAGCGACTTGATCCCCGGAATGTGGAAGCTCACAAGAACATGGGCCTTGCCCTTGTCAGGCAAGACAAGATTGACGAGGCGATTAAACATTTCTACCAGGCGCTCAAGATCAGACCCGACTACGCTGCAGTGCACAATAACCTGGGGGCTGCGCTGGCCAAGCAGGGGAGGATTGAAGAGGCCACCAAACACTTTTCTGAAGCGCTCAGGATAAAACGCAGCGCGGGGAAGAGGGGACCCCCCTAGCACCGAAAACTGCCCGCGGCGGGGTGGATTCGCCCAAGCCCCCAATGTTACTAAAGGATCCGAGGGGTCGAGGGTCCAAGGATTCAAGTGAAAAGCAAAAGAATATTCAAAGAAAGGAACCCAGATTTTGTTGGCAGGAGATTTGGGCTTCATTGAAAAAAGTGAATTGGGTACACTAAAAAAAGACATCGCAGAAATCGAAAGAATGTTAGCCGCGCTGATAAAGTTTTTAGAAAAGAAACCCTTGAATCCTTGCACCCTCTTCTCCAACCAAATTGGAGAAGAACCATAAATGGCAACTGCTAATACCATTCAAACATCAAAAGACTCATGGCACAGTGCCTGGGCGTGGTCACTTGCGTTGCTGGTGCTGCTCACCTTGGGGGCCCGTTTCGCAGAGCCTGTAAGGGATGGGGATCTCTGGTGGCAGATGGCCTATGGCCGCTACCTTGTTGAGAATGCAACCATCATTCCAGACCATACGATCTTCACGTGGACGCCGGCCGAAAGCACTGCGATCTACTGCGCCTGGATTGCCGAGATATTTCTATACCTCCTCTATCAGGCAGGAGGTCTCACAATCCTTTTTGGCTTTCGATACCTGTGCCTCTTGTTTTTTGTACTGGCAGTGTGGCAGCAGGCCCGCCGTCTGGGCGTAGCCAGTCACCCTCTGACGTGGCTAATCTGCCTTCTCGGGGTGCTCATGTCCCAGAGCGCCGTTTTCATTAAACCGGAGATCTTTTCCTATGTATTGATGATGTTGGCCGTGATGGCGTGGTGGCACATCAAGTCTTCAGGGGATGCTGGCTGGCGGTACTGTTATCTTTTCCCCGTGCTGATGGTTATTTGGGTCAACAGCCATGGCGGATTCATATTCGGCTTGGCATTCCTTTTCGTGATGGGCCTTGGTGAGGCCTTGAACATATTCCTTTCCCCCAAAGCGGCCCTTCCCCCCAAGGTGCGCCGGCATCTATTCATCGGGCTCTTCCTCAGCGGCCTGGCTGTGTTTGTAACTCCTTATGGCTGGCGGTACCCAGCAGCTCTTATTCCGCTTCTGCTGGGAAAAGGCGCGGAAGGATTCAAGACCATTCGGGCATACACGTCCGTTTTTGATATTCGGGCCCAGAATTACCATTATGTAGATTATCTGTTTCTTGCAGGAGTCATTTTACTCATTCTGCTGTTTCATGAGCTCAAGCGTCGGCGTGTGGACTGGGCCGTGATCCTGACCAACGTGGCATTTGCCTTTCTTTATACGCGTTTTCTGAGAACGACCTATTACTGGACGCCGATTTTTTCCCTGACCGCAGTTCATCTCCTAGGCCAGAGACCGGGTTGGCTTTGGCCGAAAACGCGGGTTGCCGTCCTTAGTATGGGTGGGGCAATTGCCGTTTTGTGTGTCCTGCTTGCGGGAAGGGCCAGCTTTGATGCCGTTTGTAAACCATACGGATACAGGTGGTTTGGCTTTGGCATTTCTTACCAGAACCCTGTGGAGGAGGCAGCCTTCATTCGGGCAAATCTTCCTACACACCGGCTGGGCAATGATTACAGCGCGGGGGGATATCTTCTTTGGGCACTGTGGCCTGACACGAAGGTGATGATCGACCCCCGCCAGTTTCCGTTCAGGGATTGGTATGGTGAATACAGGGGTTGGAGTACGGGCCGCAATGTCGGGAACTTCGTCCTGAAGTACGCCTGTGACGTTTGGTGCGTGAGGTACGAACATGAAGGGGTGACAAATTGGTTCCTCCGTTCGCCGGATTGGAAACTCGCCTTTTTCGGCCCGTCGGCAGCCGTCTTTGTCAGAAAGAGCAAGCCCCTTTCCTCAAGGTTACCGCGGGCAGGACGAGGAATAGGAGAAATCAGAAACGTTGGCCAGGCCCTACTCGTCCTCATGTTCTCCGTATCCATACATGACTGGGATAACGCTCACACGATATTGGCCAACATGGAGGAACGTTTCAAATGCCCGAATCATCGGGTCAAAGTGGAGGCTGCATCCGATTTCCTGGAAGGGACGCTCGCTTATTATCATAGGGATTATGAAAAGGCAGTGGCGTATCTGGAGGCGTGCCGTCAGGCCCGGACTATACGGGCTACACCGTTGCTGGTCAGGTGCTATAATCATCTAACCGTTCTGGCCTGGTCCGGCCGGGATGGCCAAAAGGCCTTGAGCGCGGCCAGGGCGGCACTGTCCATGAATCGTGCTGATCCTTACGCCCTTTTCAATGTGGGTGTCATGGAGTGGTACCTGAGCGAGAATCCAGAGGCGCGGGGTGAGCCGTATAGTGGCAGGGTCGCTCCGGGTATCTCCCCCCTCGACAGGAGACCCGAATGGCGGCGGTACTTGCAGGCATTTGTAAAACAAGCGGAAGTATCTCCGCACATAAAAGGGCCACTTGTTGGCGTTGCACAAGGCATCCTGAGGGGGACCTATCATCAGCGTCCACCTCTGGCCAGTCCGGCCGAGCCACCCTTGTTGAAGAGTGCAGGGGCTTCTCAGTCGCAACCTGTGGCCGCTGTTGAGGCGGAGACGCTGATGGTGGAGTGAGGTGTCGTGCCGTCCGGCCATGGGGCGCAGGACGCGAGGTCTGAGATGAAAAGCGTAGCCATTGTGCAATCAAACTACATTCCATGGAAGG
>JAFDFO010000412.1 GCA_019309815.1 Deltaproteobacteria bacterium | reverse complement strand
AGATCTACTGAAGATCACGTCCGAAAAAAACACAGAGGTAATTCGTGCACAAGCCCCGGCAGAGCTGGTCTTAATCGACGGTCCACCCAAAACAGCCCCCATCATGGGAACAGGTCTGCTCTACGTAACAAATACCGATCAACATCTGTTTTTCCATAACGCCGAGCGTTTGTATTACCAAATGTCCTCGGGCCGCTGGTTCCGATCCGAAACTCTTAACGGTCCATGGGTCGCGGTCAACAATGATCTGCCCGAAGATTTTCGTAGAATACCAACTTATCATTTCGAATCTGCCGTGCTCACCGCGGTTCCTGGCACACAGCAGGCCAAACAGGGGGCCATCGAAGCCCAGATTCCTAGAAAGATTACCGTGCTGCGCGACCGGGCCACCTTACATGTCGAATACCACGGCGATCCTGTGTTCGAACCTATCCAGGGCACGACCATAGAATACGCCGTGAACACCACCTACGATGTCATCAAGACCGGCAATAAATACTACTGCTGCTTTCAGGCCGTGTGGTTCGTGGCCAAGAACCCAAAAGGGCCGTGGAAGGTCTGTGATTCTGTTCCGGGAGCGATCTATTCGATCCCTCCAAGCCACGCCAAGCACCACCTCGTGTACGTGCGCGTGTATGAATCCACACCGGAAACGGTTACCTTTGGTTACACCGGCGGATATACCGGTATATATGTGAGCGATGGGGCGGTTGTTGAAGGCACCGGCTACGAGTACCCGACCAAGGTCCACCACCACAGTGGGCGCCCCTATTACTATGCCTATCCCTCCTTCTCGTTCTTCTTCGGGTTCGGCTACCCCTATTGGTGGTGGCGCCCCCCTTATTGCTACTACCCGTATCCGTACCACTACAGGCGATCGAGATACTACGACCGAAGATATGCGTATCGACACACGCACAAGTCTCGCAAATATGCCTCTGGATACGGGCGGGGCTCTCATAGAGGAGCCGGTTTCGAGCCCAGTCAGTTGAAAGGGCCATATAACCATTGGGGGAAATCTGCAGCCAGCCGCAGCAGTGATTGGGCCGGCAAATGGCACAGTTCTCGGACCAGCCCTCAAGGCTCAAGAACGGGTACAGGTTTCTACGGTTGGGACGGGCCCCGCGGCAGCTGTGTACCGGCATGATGTCAATGGCTGGTCAAGGCGCGAAAGCAGGAATTGGAATCAGGTCGACACAGGTCAAAGCCCCTCTTCCGGGCATCGGGGCTCTGACACCTACTCCGGGTTGCAAAGGAACCGGTCTTCACGGTCGCTGGGTAGTTATGCTTCCGGTTCCCCAAGACCAACAGGATCACACAGTGGCACCCGGGCCAGTAGACCCGGATCTTATTCCAGGCCCGGCGGATCTCGTACCGGATCGCATGGATCTTATTCCAGGGGATCCGGCGGGGGCCGGGGTTCTGGTGGCAGAGGGGGTTTCAGGTAATTGTGTATACGAAAACACGGGCTTGGCTGACTGCAGGCCATGACTATAGAACCAAGCTCAATTTGTGGGCAACCTGTTGAACTCGAGGAGGAGAGATGAGATCGGACACAAAAATGCGCAATGACGATTCGCAAAACAGGCCTTTTGGACTTCTTCCGGCCATGGTCTGGTCATTAGCTGTAGCTGTGCTGCTGTGCTGCTTCTGGTTTCAAGCGGATGCGGCAAAAAAGAAGAGCCGGTCGTCAGAGAGGTCATCAGGCCAGTGAAAATCATGACTGTTACATCTGGTGTAGAAGCTGTCTCGGCAGAATACCCGGGCAGAGTCCGGGCCTCACAGCGCGTGGACCTGGCCTTTCAGGTATCCGGCCCGCTTATTCAGCTCCCCGTAGAAGAAGGCCAGGTAGTCAAAAAGGGTCAGTTGATTGCCCGAATCCTCCCAAGGGATTTCAAAACAGACCTTGACAAGGCCAGGGCCAAGGCACTTGAGGCCGAGCAGCAGTATCAGCGTTACCGGGACCTCTACATACAGAAACAGGTCTCCAAAGCAGATTTCGATAAGTACAAGGCCCAGCGGGACATAGCAAAAGCAAGGCAAAAAGAAGTCGAGGCTGCTTTGAGCGATACCTACCTCAGGGCTCCTTTTGCGGGCAATATTGCCAAAAGATACGTAGAGAACTTTGAGGAAGTGCAAGCCAAGGAACCCATCGTGAGCCTTCAGGATGTCTCCCGGGTGGAGGTTCTCGTGGATGTGCCCGAGCTACTGATGGCAGGCATCAGAGTGAACAAGGGTCATCAGGTGGCATTCGCCGAATTCGCAGCTGCCCCCGGGGAAAAATATCCTCTCGTACTCAAGGAGTATTCGACTGAGGCGGACTCCCGAACGCAGACCTACCAGATCACACTCGAGATGGCTCAGCCCGAAGGTGTCAACATCCTGCCCGGAATGACTGCCACCGTATCTAAAGCAGCCGGCCCGGTCGATGAACAGCATACCGGTCAAATCACCATTCCAGCCGTAGCAATCTTCTCGGATGAAGCCGGGAACGCACATGTATGGGTGGTAAACCAAGAGAGCATGACAGTTCACAGCCGAAAGATAATAACCGGCGACCTCTCCGGCACAGACTCCATGCAGGTTCTTGATGGCATTCAAGTCGGCGAATCGATCGCCATAAC
>JAFDFO010000049.1 GCA_019309815.1 Deltaproteobacteria bacterium | reverse complement strand
AGCCATACAGCGTATAGATGCCCAGGCCGATCAAGATGACGATGACACCGAGCCATATCTTCTGCAAAGCGTTTCCCCCTAACCTAGCGGTATCCCTCAACTGGAGTACGAGCCTGCCACTGCAAGACGCGGGTGGACAGGCTGGAGTACTGGATACTGACGGATATTTCTCATTCCATTACTCCATCACTCCATGTCTTTATTCCGCAAGGATGTTGTCTATCTTGTCCATCAATTCCATTGGGCTGAATGGCTTCACAAAATAGTCATCAGCCCCTGCGTCAAGCCCATTCTCTTTATCGACTTGCTGCCCCCTGGCAGTAAGCATAATGATATATATGTCTTTTGTCTCAGGGTCTTTCTTGAGAATCCTGCACACGTCAAGCCCATCCAGCTTTCCTGGCATCATGACGTCGAGCAATATGAGGTCGGGCTTGGTCTCTCGTGCCACACCCAAGGCCTCATCGCCGGTGGCGGCGTGCAGAATCTCAAGTTCGCCCACGGAAAGCGTTACCTCTACCAACTTTCTTACCTTTTCCTCGTCATCAACTATTAGAATCTTCTTCATTCTGAGTCTCAATCCTTGTAAATGGGAAGTCCAAAACTAACGGTTGTCCCTTTGTCCAGTTCGCTTTCCACGGTTATCTCACCATTGTGGGACTCCACAATATACTTTGCGATAGACAGTCCAAGCCCCGTACCGCTCACATGTTCGGTCTCTTTTCGCTCTACCCGGAAGAACTTGTTAAATATCCGGGGGATATCCCCTTCAAATATTCCGATCCCGCTGTCCTGGACACTGATCCATACCATATTGTTTTCTGAAAAGGCCTTGCATACAATATCGCCAAAGGGCGAGTACTTGATGGCGTTGTCAAGCAGATTCTTTATGACCTGACCCATCTTTTCAGCGTCTACGTTCACAAGGGGAAGGTTTTCTTCTACCTCAGCAACAATGCGGTGACCGGCCTCTGTGCCCGCATAGACCTTAATATTCTTACGCACGAGTTCAGCCGGTGAAAAGGGTTTTCTGACAAACCCAAAGTCCTTTTGTGATTCTATTCGGGAGATGTCCAGCAGATCATCCACAATCCTGCTCAGGCGAATCGATTCCTCGTTAATGAAGCCCAAGAATTCCTTTTCCTGACTATCAGTCAGGGGTCTTGTTAGCAGAAGTTCGCTGTATCCTAACAAGGTCGTCAGGGGCGTGCGAAGCTCGTGGGAGGCGATGCTCATGAACTCTGACTTGACCATGTTGGCTTCCATCAGTTCATTTTGAATAGTCCTCAATTCCTGGTTGCTTATTTCCAACGCCTGTGTGCGCTGCCGCACCTTTTCCTCCAACGTCTTACTGTATTGGTCAGCTTCCTCCTTATAGCGTGCCAAATCATGAGCCATCTGGTTGAAGGCTCCTGCCAGGATGCCGACCTCGTCTTTGGAACCCACAGTGGCCCTCTGGGACAGGTCTCCTGCTGCAAGTCTCTTGGTAACATCCGTCAGACGGCGAAGCGGCTCAACGATCGGATTGGAGACCTGAAAGGAAAGGAGAATCCCCATGAGAATCCCCATGGCGGATATCAGCAGACCAAACCGAAAAATTTCAGACAAGTGTGTGTAGTAGTTTGTTGCATCGTAACCGACGCTGACCACACCTTTGAATTCACCACCGATTTTCAGCGGCATATCAACCATGTACATTTTTTGACGGGGGAACAGCCGGGTATAAATCCCTGCCCCGTTCATGATCGCTCTGACCCCTTTGTCCTCTGCAATCATGCCGACACTATTCAAGTCATTGGCAGCGATGATTCGGCTGTTATCGTCAACGATCATGATCCGGGAGATGATCTCGGACTCCCTGGTCAACCTGTCCACGAGTCTTTGAATATGGATCAGTTCATTGACGTCTCGCATGTTCTTGATACTGTAGCTAAGCGATTCAGCCATAATGCGGCTGTCTCTCTCCATCTGTTCGAGGAGGAGGGCCTGATCTTCGGAGCCGGAACGGAGATACTCCCGCATTTCAAAGGCAACCTCCAGCACCCCCATGATGTGATCGCCCTTTGTAAAGGGATAGATGGCTGTATAAACTTCCTCGCCCATCTTTTTGTCAAATCCGCTCACATAATAACCCTCTTGCAGGCTTTCCAGGACCAGGCTGGAAGGTACGACCTCCCCCACTTGCTCTCTGAATGTAGCGGAGGTAATTCGAGCACCGTTGTCTATGACCCACACGCCGAAAACCCCTTCGGTGAGCGACAATTCCTCCACCAGGGTCTGAAGATTGACCTTCTCGCCAATACTTTTTCGACTCGTGAGACTAACGATCAGGGCACGATTCAGGATGCTGGCATTGCTCTGCATGTTGGTCAGCAGGCCCCTTTTCTCATGCGCATAGCTGACCCAGAATGAGAGTAATGCAATGAAGACAATCAAGACAAACATGGACGCAATTACCTTCGTCCTGATGCCCATGTCTTTCATGGACAGCATGTGTCGCTCCTTATGTCTTGTGTGTTCAGCCTATTAGAACCTATCTCAAAAACAATCTAAGTACCCATGGCGGCGTTGCGAAACGGTTCAAAATGCTCACATACTACCGTGTATGCTCCGCGTTTTCACCGTTCCGCGCCCCCGACGACAAGCTCGGGATTTTCAACTTGCCCTGAACCCTAACCTTATTTTTGAGATAGATTCTAGCGAAACCGGCTCGCCAAAATAGCAAGACCAACGATTGTCCATATCACCAGAAGGATTGTGCACAGAAACGCGCAACGGCGATACGTGATCCCGACGCTCTCATTCCCTACTTCTATGAACTTCTCCCCGATGGCCATTATTCTCCTGCTCTCCCGTCCCAGAGCTAAGAGTGTGTTGTCCTGACTTTCGTAGTTGGATAGAATCTCGTTGAACAGGAGATCGTCCTTTTCCATCAATTCCTCGATCCTTTTATCTTCATGCGCCCATACAAGGAGATTGGCCACTGCCTCTTTACGCATGTCCTGAAACGACCGTTCATCCGGCTGTTTGGGACGTTCCCGATAAAGCAAGTACCCCTTTTCGTGGATCCGAATCTCTTGAAGGGCGATGATGCCACGCTCGGGATTCATCTTTGAATATATAACCGCCAGTATGCTCTTCTCGAGGTCTCTTATCTCCAGAATGTTCTTTTCGACGGCTCTATGATACAGGGCAAACTGATCAAAGAGTCGCTCATAAAGGTTCACCGCCTCTTCCCATGCAGCAAATTCAAGAAAATCCACTTGTTCTTCACCATATTTCGATTTTTCATAGAATGAGAGTGTCTTGCGTAGGTCGGCTATGCTGTCTCTGACGTTTTCTAAGGTATCCTCATGATGACGCAAGAGATAGGTCTGCTCTTGAAGTTGCATTTTCAGTAATGACCTCCGGACCTCTTCTCCGGTATGGGTCATACGGCAATACTCTGGGATGGACTTGACCTGGAATAGGAGGAAAGAACCAATCAGGAGGGAAAGCGCAGTGCAAGTAATGAAGGTGGCAATGACCACCTTGGTAAGTCTCATCTGACGGACACCTCTGCCTCTGTTTTGGGGCCAACCCTGTGTTCAATGCGCTTCCGATACTTGTTGTAATTGAACTCCGGCGTCCAGTTACGATCGTGACACTTGATGCAGACGGTTTCGTAATCGATTTTTCTTCCAATCGTAAGGGCCCCCTTGTTGTTCGGGTTGTCTTTGTGTCTGCTACCCGGCCCATGACAGGCCTCGCACTGGACGCCCCTCAGCTCCGGAGTGATCTTTTCGCTGACAAAACCCTGGGGCCCCCGGTAGCCGGTTGTATGACACTTCAGACAGTACGGGTTGTTCTTCATCCTCCCGAGCCTGGTAAAGGCATTGGCATGCGGGTCCTTTTCCCATTCCTTGAAGTATTCGAAATGACAGAGCCGGCATTTCCTGTTGCCAATATAATAAGGCTCATCTTCACCAAGCGCGTCGCACGTAAACAGTTGTAGAGGATCCGGTACAATCGACGGAAAGGATATGACAAGAAACAAGACAACGGATAGCCCAATGATGAGCAGTGCTTTCAACATTCTAGGCACTCCAGAGGCTAGGGTTGTACTTACGGGCCTGGAGTCTCCTTCGCGGAGGTGTGAGAAGTCCACAAAACATAAAAATTCTACTCAACACGGGGTAAAATGTCAAGAGGGCGTTGTCCAAACCTCGAAACAGAAGACCATATTCCATGGGCTGGGTTGGGCCGGCCTATCAAGGCTGCCGTAAAAGGAACAGATTTTTGACAACCGCTCTATACCCTTGACAGGAAGGAGATGTTAGTATATAGAAATCCTAAGTGAATTCAAGCTATTATGCCAAGTTTGGCATAGTGTTGCCGGTCTATCGCACCCTTCTCAAAACTCATCCATCCAAAAGCGAAAGGACCATGGATAGTAGAGCTCATCCCTGGATTCCGCGTGCTACCCTCCGGGAGATAACCCTCCAGGAAACCATTCTATCATTGGCCACAAGTGATCAACAACTGAACATAACAACAGCTATGTATCGAGAGGAGGTGGGCTTGAGATCTCTCAATAACCTTTTTCTTGAACAGGAAGGAAGGTGAGGACCGACATGAAGATAACACGCAGAGGTTTCATGCAGATCTCTGGGGCAACGGCTGCCGGACTTGCTGTAAGCGGTCTTGGGTTTGACCTCTCCCCGGTCAAGTCACACGCCCAGATGCTTAAGACCAAGTATGCAAAGGAGACCACCACGATCTGCCCTTATTGCGCCGTGGGATGCGGTGCCATTGTGCACACCAGCAAGAAGGGCGACGGCCGAGTGATCAACGTCGAAGGGGATCCTGGCCATGTGATCAGCCGCGGATCACTCTGCAGCAAGGGTGCCGCGCTCTCCGGGCTGGTCGAAAATGAAAATCGGCTCCTTGAGCCGATGTATCGGGCCCCAGGCGCCAATGAATGGAAGCAGGTTTCATGGGATTGGGCCCTGACCGAGATTGCCAAGCGCGTAAAGAAAACACGTGATGCCACCTTTACCTCAAAAAACAAGAAGGGTCAGGTGGTCAACAGGACAACAGCCATTGTCTCCGGCGGCAGTTCCGCTCTTGATAACGAGGAGTGCTGGATCTATCAGTCCCTCATGCGGGGTTTGGGGCTTGTCTACATAGAACATCAGGCCCGTATCTGACACAGCGCCACAGTTGCGGCTCTGGCAGAGTCGTTCGGACGCGGCGCAATGACCAACCATTGGATCGATATTGGCAACAGCGATTGCATCCTGATCATGGGAAGCAATGCGGCTGAGAACCATCCCATTTCCTTCAAGTATGTCGTCCAGGCAATGCAAAAGGGGGCGAAGCTTATCAACGTGGACCCAAGGTTCACGAGGACCTCTGCAAAAGCGGACATCTACGCTGCTCTTAGATCAGGGACTGACATTGCCTTTTTGGGCGGCATGATCAAGTACATCCTGGACAACGAACTTTACGATGAGGAGTATCTTCGCGCCTATACCAATGCCGGCTTCGTCTTGGGGAAGGACTTCGACTTCAAAGACGGTCTCTTCTCCGGTTTCGATCCTAAGGCCCGCAAGTATGACAAGAGCAAGTGGGCCTTTGACATGGACGATAATGGGGTCCCGAAGATGGACCGGAGCTTGAAAGACCCCCGGTCTGTCTTTCATCTCCTGAAGAAACATTACAGCCGGTACAATACCAAGCTGGTCTCAGAGATTACGGGCACGCCGGAAGCCGATCTTCTCGAGGTGTACAAGGCCTATACCGCCACCGGTGCAACCGGCAAGGCCGGCACTGTCATGTATGCCATGGGCTGGACCCAGCATACCGTGGGGACTCAGAACATTCGCACCATGGCCATCATCCAGCTCCTTCTTGGAAACATTGGTATGGCGGGTGGCGGCGTGAACGCCCTGCGTGGTGAGTCCAATGTGCAGGGCTCGACAGACCACTGTTTACTCTTTCACATCTGGCCTGGCTACCTGGCCAACCCAAGCACCAAATGGCCCAAACTTGCCGACTACCTGCAAAGAAGGGGTAAGAGCAACGACCCTTTGAGCGCCAACTGGTGGCAAAATGAGCCCAAGTATATGGTAAGCTTGCTGAAGTCGTTCTTTGGTGAAAGCGCTAAGAAGAGAAACGACTTTGGCTATGACTGGATGCCCAAGCTTGATGCAGGAAAGACATATGCCTTTCTGGACATGTTCGACGACATGTACAAGGGAAAGGTCAAGGGTTTTTTCAACTGGGGGATGAATCTGGCATGCTCTCTGGCCAACGCCAACAAGAATCGGAAGGCCATGGCCAAGCTTGATTGGATGGTCAATGTAAACCTCTTTGACAATGAGACCGCCTCCTTCTGGAAAGGACCGGGCATGAAGCCATCCAAGATAAAGACCGAGGTCTTCTCTCTGCCGGCCTGCGTGTCCGTGGAAAAAGAAGGAAGCATCACAAACAGCGGGCGTTGGATGCAGTGGCGATACCAGGGACCAAAACCCCTGGGGAACAGCAGGGCCGATGGCGACATCATCATGGAGCTGGGCTCTAAGATCAAGAAGCTGTACAAGAAGGAAAAGGGGGTTTTCCCCAAACCGATCTTGAACCTGAAGTGGGATTACATGACCAACGGTGCGTATGATTCCCACAAAGTAGCCAAGGAGGTCAATGGGTACTTCTTGAAAGACGTCGAAGTAAAGGGGAAGACTTACAAGGCTGGGACTTTGGTCCCCAGCTTCGCCTATCTCCAGGCAGACGGTTCGACCTCTTCGGGCAACTGGCTCTACTGCAATAGCTACACGGAGAAGGGGAATATGGCAGCGCGAAGGGGACAGAAAGATGCTGTCAACCAGATCGGGCTGTATCCGGAGTTCTCCTGGTGCTGGCCGGTAAACCGCAGGATCATCTACAACCGGGCATCGGTAGACCTGAAGGGCCAACCATGGGATAAAGATCAATGGGTCATTAAGTGGACGGGGGACAAGTGGATCGGCGATGTGCCGGACGGCGGCTGGCCGCCCCTTGAAAGCCTGGAAAACCCAAATCCCAAGAGTAAGTGGGCCTTTATCATGCACGTACACGGCCATGCCCAGATCTTCGGCCCGGGCCGCGCAGACGGTCCTTTTCCGGAACACTACGAACCTCTCGAGTGTCCGATCGAGAAAAACCTCATGAATGCGCAGAGGATGAACCCTGTAGCAGCTGTGTACGGAACCAAGGCGGATGCCTTCAAGACCTGCGATCCCAGGTATCCTTTGGTGGGAACCACCTACCGTGTGTCCGAGCACTGGCAAACGGGTCTCATGACCCGGCCGCAGCCCTGGCTCCTTGAGCTGCAGCCGCAGGTGTTTGTGGAGATGAGCGAGGAGTTGGCAGAACTTAAGGGGATCAAAAACGGTGAGCGTGTCTTGGCCTCATCAGCTCGGGGTTCCCTGGAGTGCACTGCCATCGTGACCAAGCGATTCAAGCCTTTCCTGATTGGAGGCAACACGGTTCATCAGGTGGGCTTTCCGTGGTGTTTTGGGTGGCGTTGGCCGCAAAATGGCAAAGAAGACAGCGCTAACCTGCTCACGCCTGCAACAGGTGATCCAAATACCAGGATTCCTGAAACCAAGGCCTTCATGGTCAATGTGTCCAAAATATAGAAGGAGGTGGTCAGAATGCCAGGTAAATCATTTTTCATCGATACGACGATATGCACGGCCTGCAGGGGTTGTCAGGTAGCCTGCAAACAGTGGCATGGCCTGCCTGCTGAAAAAACTGTGAATCGTGGAACCTTTCAGAACCCGGCGGATCTCTCCTTCATGACTTACAAGCTTGTGAGATTCAGCGAAGTGGTAGTGGGCGGCAAACTCAAATGGCTTTTCTTTCCGGACCAGTGCCGCCACTGCGTGGAGCCGCCGTGCCAAATGACGGCTGAGGACGCCACGGCGATCTTCAGTGATTCGGCAACCGGCGCAGTGATTTATACGGCAAAGACTAAAAACCTGGATGCCCGGGAGATTGTCGATTCCTGTCCGTATAATGTCCCGCGAGCTTGCAAAGATGGGACTCTGGCCAAGTGCGACATGTGTATAGACCGTGTGGAAAACGGACTGCTGCCGGCGTGCGTAGCAACCTGCCCTACAGGTGCGATGAACTTTGGCAACCGGGACGAGATGCTGGCCATGGCTAAGAAACGCCTGTCCGTGGTTAAAAAGAGCCACCCAAAGGCAAAGCTCCTGGATCCTGATGACGTTCGTGTGATCTTTTTGGTCACAGAGGATCCTCAACTCTATCACAACTTTGCCGTTGCTTCTCGGGAAGCGTTCGACATATCGAGAGCCGTGGCACTAAAGAGGCTCGTCAGGCCGTTGACCGGTCTGACAGGCCGATGGTAATGGAAACGGTTTTTCCTGTCTGATACTTCAGCGGAGGGGGAGAAGGTCGGTTGATCTTCTCCCCCTTTTTTGCTATGTCAAGTTGTGCATAAAGAGGCACTCATCGTGAAGGAAAAGAAGATCGTTACGGTTGATCATATTCAGAAGGCCGTGGCTGCCGTGAAAGCGGAAAGGCCGGCCTATGAAGAGCTGCTTGGATTTTACGAGAAGATTTTTTTGGCCCAGGAGAAGGCAAAGGAACAAACACAACTCAAATCTATCCAAATCCCGGATGAACTTCTTTCGATAAAGCGGGAAGAAGGGTTTCCTCTGATTGACAGGGCGGACTTTGCTGTAGATGTGAAAGCTTCAGAAACCTTGCTAAGAGAGTTGTGCAGAGTGGCCGTGGAGACGAATGAGGTGCTGGCGGAAGCCGGGACAAAACTTGTAGATGCCTTGGACCAGGAAGCACTGCAGGTTTCGACTCTCTTTTCGAAAATCCTGAGCGAAGATAGCCAAGGTTTTCAGAAAGTCGCACAGGAACTTGGCGTCGATGAGAAGATCCTCGCTTTTTTCAGTTACAACAGCCTGAGGCCTTCCCTGTCATTGTGTGCTGAACAACTGGCGGGTTACTTCGACGAGGATAAATTGTGGAAAAAGGGATATTGTCCGGTTTGCGGCAGTCCGCCTGCCCTGTCAATTCTTCGGGACGAGGGGAACCGATTCCTTGTTTGCAGCTTTTGTGGCCACGAGTGGCATACACAGAGAATATACTGTCCATTCTGCAATAATCAGGATCACACTAAATTGCACTACTTCTTTGGCGAAGAGGAAAAGCACTATCGGGTGAATGTGTGTGATGTTTGCAAAAAGTACCTTAAGACTGTTGATGCCAGAGAGCTGAAGCATCCCATTTACTTTCTCTTAGAGCAGGTCTCGACACTGCACCTCGACTTGCTGGCCCGGGAACAGGGCCTTGAAAGTGGCAGTCCGTTATGGCTCCAAATATAGACCCTTATAACCGTGAGATCACCTACCTCAGGGTCTCTGTGACAGACCGATGCAACCTGCGCTGCACCTATTGCATGCCGGTGAAGGATCTTCAACTCTTAGACCATGCGGACATCTTGAGGTATGAAGAGATCCTCAATCTTATCGAGATTGCAGCGGATCTCGGTATGAGGAAAATCCGCCTAACCGGCGGCGAACCTTTGATTCGAAGGGGCTTCATTCATTTCGTCGGGTCGGTATGCCGGATTCCCAAGGTCGAGGATGTCAGCATCACCACCAACGGGGTATTCTTAAAGGAGATGGCTGCCCCGCTCTTTGAGGCAGGACTGCGTCGCGTGAATGTTAGCTTGGACACACTCAACCCTCTAAAGTATGAGAAAATCACGGGTCGGGCATGCTTCAATTCAGTCTGGGAGGGGCTTCAGAGGGCTGAGGCTGTTGGATTTCGGCCCATCAAGGTCAATGTCGTAACCATCAAAGGGCTCAACGATGACGAACTGTACCAGTTTGCCGACCTGTCCATCCGGAAGCCGTATCATATTCGATTCATCGAATACATGCCCATTGGGCGGGGCAGCAGTTGGGAATCTCAGAAATACATGGCCTCAGACGAGATAAAGTCTATGCTGGAGAGGTTTGGACCGTTGAACGAGGTCCCGCGTTCAACCCATGACGGGCCTGTGGAGAGGTACCGATTCAAGTCAGCCAAGGGGGAGGTTGGTTTCATCGGCGCCCTCAGTCACCATTTCTGCCCCTCATGCAACCGACTCAGGCTGACCCCTGACGGCAAACTTCGCCCGTGCCTTTTTTCAGACGATGAGGTGGACATCAAGTCGCCGCTCAGAACCGGGCGCAGTCGGGAGGGCTTAAAGGAAATATTCCTGCAGGCCATTGCGAGGAAACCGAGGCGCCACCATGCCGGGAATTTAGAAGGGCCGGCGGCTATGCGGGCTATGTCAATGATAGGAGGCTAACGAATCTTATGAAATGTACTCATTGTGGCACTGATCTCCCGTCACGGGAGTGTCCTGAATGTAACGAAAGTGTCCCCTTGGAGGGGAGGTTCTGCCACCATTGCGGCGCAGAGATGCCCCAGCAGGAGTCCACGCAATTCGAAGGCACTGATTTTTCAGAGCGGACCCTGTGCAGTGACGGCGCCTGTATCGGTATTATCAACGAAAAAGGTATCTGCAACGAGTGCGGAAAGCCCTATGCAGGAGAAACCGAATAGAACTCTTATGTTAAACACATCCGCACTTCAGTGTGTGTTTTCATTTTTACTTTAGGCACTTTAGCGCACTCTAGGCACTTGCCCCTATGTACGAATTGAAAGTCATCACAAATTTTTCTGCGGCGCATCAACTTAGGGAGTTTGAGGGTGCCTGTGAAGATTTACACGGGCACAACTGGAAGGTGGAGATCTATGTCACCTCTGAGACCCTGACCGAGGCAGGCATCGTGGTCGATTTCAGAGTTCTGAAGAAACACGTAAAGACCATAATGGCAGGCCTGGACCACAAGTTTTTGAACGATCTTGATGCCTTTAAGGACGAGAACCCTTCTTCGGAGAATATCGCCCGATATGTGGCGGAGCAATTGTCTTCGTTACTGAAAGCCCCGGGAATAAAGGTGAGTCGTGTCGCCGCGTGGGAGTCTGAAACCGCTTGTGCTACCTACTATCCGTAGGGTTCATGATTTGAGGCTGTCCTTGAAGGTGTACCAGCCAATCAGCATGTCAGCCATGCCTTGGGAAATCATTCGCGTCTGAGGGTCTACACAGCCGAGCCTCTTTATCGTCTCCTTGGCCCGCTTCTCCAGTGCCTCGATTCTCTCGCCGGCCTCCCGCATCTCATCACCTACATCAGATCCTCCGTCAAGCACCTGTTTCAACCGTGTGGGCCAGGCCTTTGCCTCTGCAAGCTCGTGCAAAATCTCGTCTGTGGCATCGTCGGTGTTCGACATAGTCACCTTTATCGTTAGGCAATTCGTAGAATATGGATATCAACCCTTGGGCTTGAAGAAATCATCCAAATAGATCACTTTCTGCTGGCCTGGTCTTTGATTTCATAATTTCCTTGATCGCGTTCTGTAGCTCTGGATTGCCGTCGATAAAGCGTTGAATGCTTCTGGCCAGCTGCGCCCACCCCTTCTCCAGTTCGCTCGTGTCCACCTCAAAACCAGCAAGGTCTGCCAGTATCGTAGCCATTCGGCAAAGGAGCCGCAGGTGCGTGCCCTGAACATAGAACGGACAATGTCCCCACAGGCTGATCCCCTCGATCCCCTTGCCCTCTGCCTGCTGGAAGATCAAGGAGTGAATGGCACCCGGGCCTTCATACTCTGCCGGGATGATCTGGTTTTCCTTGAGGCGTTCCAGTAGTTGGGGACTTGAAGCAAAACCTGATATTACAGCATCGGTATGTACCACACTGTCCTGAAGGCCCCCCAGGCTGATGATAAGCTCAACACCCAGTTCCTGGCAAAGAGACAATATGGCTTCGCCGAACGAAAACCACCTGCAGTGCGGTTCGTGGGCCTTGAACAGAACAAGGTCGACCCCCGCCTCCTTGTTGTATGCAGCGTAAAACGCGGCTTCCACGGGTATGACTGCATTCAGGAGACCGTCCTTCACTCTAACGGTCGGCCGAAGGTCATCAAATCGATAAAAATTGTCCGGATCGATCTCTGCAAAGCGAGTCGCCCCGAACTTGTTTATCAAGTAGTCAATCATGCCCACGGCCACATTCCCGCCATTGGCCCATCCTTCAAACCCAATGATCAGGACCGGGTGACTCATCTTGGGCCTCTTTTTTATAATTAGTTCGTCGTGCATGAAGCTAGTCTCTCAGATCGCATAGACCCTGTCAAGCCAGGCCCACGCTCAGATTGTTCTGAGTGGACTCTCGGCCAACACGGGTTTTTCATTTGACACATTTTTACTGACTCCCTATAGTCACCACATAAGATACTTGGAAGTCCGGGACGGGAGGCCGAGATGTGCAAGTGTTGTTCAGACCACAAGCGAGCTAATCGCGACAAACTTTATGAATTCCTCCATGGCCATGAGCACAAGCATACCGATCAACACGGCGAATCAGAGGAACAAGGAGTAACCAAAACCCGTATTGACCCGGCAGAGCAAAAGGCGGTTCGGGAACCGAGGGGATGAGAAATCTCAGGGATCTTGATGTTCAGAGGTCGTAACTATGTGTGAAGCGAATGTGTATCTGCTAAAAGACGGCAAGGAAGAGCTCTTCTTAGAAGGGGTAGACAAGATAGAACCAGACGATGGGGAGCTCCGTCTCACAAGCCTATATGGTGAGCAGAAGTCCATCAAAGGAACAATCACTCGTCTGTCACTCGTGGACCATAGAGTGATTATTGAACAGGCTGACAAATAAGCAGCCGAGCCTCCAATACAAAAGGGGCAAACAACGTTGCCCTTTAGACACCTTATATTCTGGTTGGTGGAGCTGAGGGGAATCGAACCCCTGACCTCATGACTGCCAGTCCCGCCTTGCACCCCTGTAATTTCAAATAGTTATATGCCTCCCGGGTGTTTTCTTTAATGGATTCCGTTGGATTCTACCGGATTGCAATGGGAAAATGCACCCTATACGCACCCTTTGGTTTGGCCTGCCTTTCCTCGACTAAGAGGTTTCAGGCATCATAAACTAGCTGCCGCTTGCCATGACACCACTAGATGACAAAAAGTGTGACATAATACTTGACAAGATTGAAACAATATTTTATATAACTTATACAAAATTAACAGTTTTATGAGGACACTATTATGGACAAAAAGGACGACAAGGAGATGAACAAACTAAAACCCATGGATCTGGTAAAGAAGGTTATGACCCTGAAATCCGGTAAGTTCGTGTTTAGCCGAAGACACTCGGACAAGAGGATTTTCAGCCTTCTACTTGAATTCAGAGTCCTTTACAAAACGGTGAACGATCTGCCCATATTGCCGCAGTTGGCTGCCCACCTTGAAAAAGAACTCGTCCGTCGATCCATCTTTGGGACGGCAGCCTTGGAGGGTAACCCTCTTACAGAACGAGAGGTAGAAGACATTGTTTCCAAACATGACAACATCAAATCAACCAAAACTACCAAGCAGGCTGAGAGAGAAATACATAACCTTAAAGACGCATATGATTTTGTTGCAAGGCTTCAATCCTCCGGCCATTCCTCGGAGCTTGATGAAACCACCGTAAAACAACTTCATGAGGTAGTTACAAAAGACATAGAATACAAAAACAACGCGCCTGGACAGTACCGAAACTATGTTGTCAAGGTTGGCGATATTGAACACGGCGGTGTGTATACACCACCCAAATGTCGAGCCGACATAGCAATGCTCATGAGTGAGTTCATGTCGTGGATAAACAGTGAGGAAGTTGTTCGTCTCCCCGTTGCCAAGCGGGCTGCCTTAGCCCATTATCACCTGGCACTAATCCACCCCTTTGGCGATGGAAACGGTAGAACAGCTAGACTTGTAGAGGCCCTGGTGTTGCGATTGGGAGGGATTAAATATGTTCCTGAAATGCTGTCAAATTTCTACTATAGAAATATCGATGACTATTTCCGGGCATTTTCTGTCGCGAGAAAGGACAAAAGAAATGACGTAACGCCCTTTTTGGAGTTCGTTTTCAAGGGGATCGTTGAATCCCTGAATGAAATTAAAGAAAGAATTACATATTTCATCCGAGTTCTTGCGTTACGAGACTATTATGTCTATCTACAAAAGGAAAGACTCATAACTCAGCGGCAGCATGATTTCTTGATTATGTTGTTGGAGAATCGTTTTGGACCTTTCACTGCCAGAGATATGTTTACGGTCTCCCCTTTTGTTGTTCTATATAGATCCGTAAGCGAAAGAACTGCAAAGCGGGATCTGAAGAAACTGTCTGGTGAGAACCTATGGCTTCTGGATGATCTGGAGAACGGTCAATATGAACTGAATCTTGGGGTCCTGGGATAATAGGAATAGCATGAAAAGATATCGCGTTCTATCGCTCGATTTTGATACCAGGGCCACTATCCTTACGCAGGAAATAGGCAAAGATTGGTCACGACGAGCAAGTCCGGGGAGGGTGAAACAAAAAAAGGAGTTAGCAATTTGGCTAACTCCTTGTAGTCGTTTTGGTGGAGCTGAGGGGGATCGAACCCCTGACCTCATGACTGCCAGTCATGCGCTCTCCCAGCTGAGCTACAGCCCCATCTGTTGCGATTTCCTATAACAAGCTTAACCTTTGCTGTCAATCTTGTTTTAGACCTGCTTACGCTGGCACGCATTGCCGACCTTATGGTTGAAAAGCCTCACAACCGCCCGAGTCGTAAGGGTTCCAGAATTGCCCGAAGCCGCAAGGCAGGCCCTAAAGTCCGCCAACGCAAAGGGGCGGCTTATCGCACATCACGGCAAAGCAGGCATCCCACGGTACTGAGGATAAAACCGAGTGCCGATCCCAGACTGAAGAAGGTATTTGCCAGGATTGGTGTTCCCGCCGATGAGCCCTTCAAGCCAGACCCGTTTCAACTTACAGCGCTTGACGCCATTCGCAAATCCGATTGCCTGGTCTCCGCGCCAACCGGTTCCGGGAAGACCTGGATTGCAGAGGAGGCGATTGCCAGGATAACCAAGAAGGGCGGAAAGGCCTGGTATGCCTCCCCTCTCAAGGCTCTGACCAATTCAAAATACGTCGAATTCGGCGAGCGCTTCGGACCTCAGCAGGTCGGTATACTGACAGGGGACCGCAAAGAAAACGCCGAAGCCCCGATCATCACAGGCACGACCGAAATTCTTCGGAATCAGCTCTATGACACGATGCATAAGGGTATGGACCTCTCCGCAGACCTCGTTATCTTAGACGAGGCCCACTTCCTTGGCGATCGGGACCGGGGTGTTGTGTGGGAAGAGATCATGATCTATCTTCCTGTTCGTGTCCCTCTCTTGCTCCTTTCCGCGACTATCGGGAATGCCCGACAAATTGCCGATTGGCTGGAGTCCATACGGTCAAAGGTCTGCGTCGTCGTGGAGGAAACCGGGCGCCCGGTTCCCCTGTACCCCCTCTTTTTCCACCCCTCCGGAAGACTGTTTCCCCTTTTAGGTTCCAAGGGGATAGACAAGAAAGTCAGTGTCTACGTCAGTAGCCCGAATCCGCCGGTGCTGGCTCGCCCGCGAAGCCTTCCTCCGTTTGGGGATATGATCAAGGTGATGAGAACATTCAACCTCCTTCCGGCCATCTTTTTCTTGAAGTCACGGGCGGACTGCGATGCAGCGGTTCACCGCTGCATCAACGGGTCGGGTTCAGGAAGAGGCTTTAAAACCGGCTTGAACGAAAGAATTGACGAACTCACCGGGAAGCATCCACGTCTGGCCGGTCACCGCCAGATCTCATACCTCAGACAGGCAGCTGTCGCAGCGCATCATGGGGGACAGCTGCCTGCATGGAAGCTTGTCGTAGAACGCCTGATGACCGAAGGGTGGATTGACGCTGTCTTTGCCACGACGACAGTGGCTGCTGGGGTTAACTTCCCGGCCCGAAGCATCGTGTTTCTTAACTCCGATCAGTACAATGGTCACGAGTTTGTCTCGCTGAATGGAACAGAGTTTCACCAAATGACAGGTAGGGCCGGCAGGCGTGGCAAAGACCATATTGGTTTTGCTGTGGCCGTCCCCGGGAAATTCATGGACCTGCCACTCGTGGCAAAGCTCTGCAAAGCGCCGCCCGAAAACGTTGTCAGCCAGATCAAGGTCGATTTCTCGATGGTTCTGAACCTTCTCTTGTCTCATTCTCCTGACGAGGCCAAGGAGATCTTCCGACGGTCTTTCGCCACATACTTGAACATGGTGAGTCAGCAAAGGGGAGTTGACCGGAGAGTCACAAAGGCCGGGCGCGCGCTAATGGCGTTGCTGCCGGAAGCCTTGTGTGCCGGACCTGACTTCGTGCTCGATCTGACCAGAAAACGAGTCGTTCTGGCAGGCGAAATCGCGGAGCTTGACCGCAAGCTCAAAGGGCTCGAGTCCGGATTGTCAAAGATACAACACCTGGTTCCCGGGCGGCTGTTCTTGGATCGACGCAACCGCATATACTGTGTCATAAAGCCTCAGATGAGGCGGGATGAAAAGGGTTTGCTGGCCTGCCGCGTCAAACCGGGGATTCCGACCCGCAGCAGACCTGCGAAAATGAGATGGTTTCGACCGGAGAAAGTCTCACATATCCTCGACAGAGTCCTGGAATTGCCTCGACCAGAGGATTTGGCCGAACTGGTCACATTACTCACTGAAGCATCGCAAACCGAGTCACCTTCCATCCTGAAATCCCCACCCTTGAGAGGAAAAGAGGCATCCGCCCTTAAGCCGATCAAAAGGCGCGTCCGTCTTCTTGAACAGGAGATGGATCAGCAGATCTGCAACGCATGCAGCCATTTCAAGATGTGTCACGGTAAACCCAAGGAGGCCTTCAGGTCGCTGCTCGAAGATTTTGCTCACCAGTGGGATGCGGTTCATGCCGCACGCACGTGGCTCTGGAATGCTTTTGTAAAACACCTGGAGTTCCTGAAAAAGGAGGGTTTTGTTACCGAAGAGAATAGGCTCACCCACGACGGGGTTTGGACATCCCAACTGAGGCTTGACCAGCCGCTGATGGTCGCTGAGGGGCTACGCCTGGGAATCCTGCCGGATGCCGACCCTGCCCTGCTTGCAGCTCTGGTGGCACCCTTCGTCTATGATCGGGACATGGATGTCAAACTCGATGAATCGAAAATTCCAAAGCGGTTTTTGAATGCGTATGAAAAGATGAAGAGGGCTCTCCGCCGTTTGGTGGAGCGAAAGACGGTGGAGGGTTTTGAGGTGAGGCCTATTGCCATGTGGCCGGCGGCCACAGTCTACGCTTGGGCCAATGGACAGCCCTGGGAAAGGGTGCTGGAGATTGCAGGGATGGCAGAAGGGGATCTGGCTATGCTAATTTCCAGAACGGCCGACAGCCTGAGACAGATTGCTTCCTTAACCGAAGCCTATCCCGCCATTGCCCGCAGCGCCTCTGAGGCCATTGCCATTGTTATCAGGGAACC